>NZ_JBHVYK010000001.1:240867-250016 GCF_042880855.1 Streptomyces sp. NPDC058291 | reverse complement strand
CGGCGACCGACGCCGTGGGCACGTACACGACGTTCGCCGATCCGAACGGCTTTCCCAGCATGTCCCGCAGCGCGTCCCGCAGTGTCTCGTTACGCAGGCCACTCGCCGTCAACAAAAAGTTCATCGGACGAGCCAAGCACGGCAGACGGGCCACGCGCAACGAACCCGAGCCCCCCCTACCGCCCTGGCATCGCGGCGCGAGGACAGGAACTCACGTCCAGCCAGGCGGCACGCGGCCAGTAGGGGGGCGGGGGATCCGCCCCGGACCGGGGGCGGGATCAGGCCAGTCGTGGGCTCGGCCCGCCGAGGGGCCACAGGAGCGTTAGCCTGTCATGCCTATGACAGTGAAGGGGTGACGGCGCACATGATCGGATCCGCCTCCAAGAGTTCGGCCCGTGCAGGCCTCGCACTGGGCGCGGCCCTGGTGTCGACGCTGCTCTGCACGCCGGCTGCCGCGGCCGCCTCCGGGGAGGCCGGCCAGGGTCCGGGTGCGGCTGCCACCGCGCCCGCGCACGGCGAACGGGCTTGTCCCGTCGTGTACTTCGACCTGGGGGAGACCCTGGTGCACACCGCCGAGGACGGCAGCACCACCTACCTGCCCGGGGCGGCCTCGTACCTGCGGACCCTGCGGAAACACCACATCAGGGTCGGCCTGATCACCAATGTCCCGCCCTCCTGGGGCACGACCGACGCCGAGCGCGCCGCCCGGCTGCGGACGGAGGTCGACGCAACGTGGCGGGGCCCGACGGCCTTCGCCTGGGCGGACTTCGGCGACCGGATCCGGACGCCGCGCACCGAGGCCGAACGCAAGCCGTCCCCGGTCCTGTGGCAGCGCGCCAAAGAGGACTCGGCCGGCTGCCGGGTCGTCTACCAGGCGGAGACCGCCCAGGAGGTGTCCGTGGCCTCCTCCCTGGGCTTCGTGGCGTACCAGGTCGGTCTGCCTCAGCGGCCCGCGTTCCTGCCGGCGGGGCTGGTCGAACTCCTCGGCTGCCGCCTCGCTTGAACGCAGCCCCGCCCCCGCCCCAGCAGCAGCCGGGACCGCCCGTCGCCGTACGCCCTTGGTCCGGGGCATACGGCGAGGGGTCGGCGCCTGGGCCACGGTCACCGTTTCGGCGGCGGGTGTCGGGCTGACCTGCCGGTGGCCCGATGGCCCGATGGCCCGGTGGGTCCGGTGGGTCCGTGGGTCCGGTGGGTCCTGTCGTCAGGTCGCTCGTGGTCTGCGCGGAGTCCGGTGCGGTTCGAGGGCCTCTTCGCGGCCGGCGTCCTCAGCGTCCGCCAGGTCGGGAGCACCGTGGCCCCTCTCCGCCGACGCGGTTCCACCGGTTCCCGCGGGGTCGGCCGCCTGCGGCGATACCGCCCGATCATCGTCCCGGCCCCTGGGGGCCACCACTCCGCTGCGCAGCACCAGTTGGAAGACCCCGATCAGCACCGCAGTGGCCAGCGCGCTGTGCCACAGCAGGGCGTCCAGATGTCCGGCCGACAGGTACGCGCCCGCGGCGATCGCGGCCAGGGCGCACACCGCGCGGTCCACGATGCTCTCCACCGACAGCAGGGTGGCCCGGGGTGCGTGCGCGGGGATCGCGTCGTTGACCAGTTTGCGCTGGACCGGGAAGGCGAACCCGGTGGCGGCGGCGAACAGGCAGAGCAGCACGATGACGACCCACGGCCCGCCCAGGGTCATGGCCGCCAGGGTGCCCGCCAGCGCGAGACTGAGGACGGACACCCAGGCGACCGGCGGCAGCCTGCGGCTGAGCCATTGGGGCCGCGCGGACGCCACCGCCTCTGCCACGGTCATCGCGGCCAGCACCCCACCGTGCGAGGCCTCGCCGATGCCGTGGTCCAGCAGGATCGGCTGGAAGAGGTTGACCTGGCAGATGCGCGACAGCGTGAAGACGGCCACGCCCTGCACCATCACCAGGGCCAGCCACGGCGAGGAGGCGACGCAGCGCAGCGCGGTCCCCGCGTCCCGCAGGAAGGCGCCGCCCCGGCGCCCGCCGTCACTCCGGCCCCTGTCCGCTCCGGCTTGCGCTCCGGCGAAGCGGGGCAGCAGCAGGGCGCAGACGAGGGATCCTGCCGCGCTTGCGGCGCTGAGCACGTAGGGGGCAGGGTGTGAGAGAGCCATCAAGGGGCCGACCAGCGGCCAGCACACCACCTTCGCCGCCAGCCCCAGCGCCCGCGCGGTGCCCTCCGCCCGCAGGTAGTGCTCGTCGCACCGTTCCGCCCGCAACCCGTCGTACAGATAGGCGCTCGCCGCGCCCGAGGTGAGCGACCGACCGGCGGCGATGGCCAGGAAGTGGAGGAGGAACCCCGTGTAGGAGGCGCTGACCACGGGGGCCAGGTTCGCCGCCGTCATCACCACCGCGCCGGCCCGCAGGCAGTTGCGGGTGCCGATCCGGTCGGCGATCAGCCCGGTAGGGATCTCCAGCAGGCAGAAGGCCACGTAGTAGATGCTCTGGATGCCGAAGATCTGCCCGTCCGAGAGGCCGGCCTCCTTCTGATAGGCGTAGAACACCGGCATCCACCACAGCAGGTTGAACAGCAGCTGGAAGCCGTAGTTGAGCCGGATGATCCGGCGGGCGGCGTCGGTCAGACCCGTGGCCGCCGCGGTGTCGGGGCGCGGCCCGCCGAGGCGCGCCCTCACAGTGCGTAGGGGCGGATCTGGACCAGCCGGATATCGCCCTGCTCGGTCATCAGCCACTCGATGTCGAGGGGCCTGTCCACGTCGCTCTGGCTGAAGTGGGACTGCAGGAGCCGTCCGGTCAGGGAGAGGTCGGCGAGCCGGGCGCGGACGGCGGCGGACAGCCCCTGGCCCCACGAACCCAGCGCGACGGTACGGCCGCCGCCCTCCACGGTGTTGTACAGGTACTGCTGCGGCAGCACCGTCCCGTCGACCACCTGTTCGGGCGAGCCCGGGGAACAGTTGAGGTAGACGTTGCGGAAGTCCTCCCGGCGGGTCGGGTTGCAGGTCACGAGGACGCCGCCCAGGGAGGCGGGCACGTACTCCTGGACGATCACACCCATGTAGGTGTCGTCGAGGGAGATGCCGACCTGGTGGCGCAGCCGCACACTGCGGGGCGACACGAGGGAGGCCCACACCTGGCGTACGGCGTCGAGGAGTTCACCCGTGCCGTGGACGGTGGTGACGGAGTCGTAGACGCCCGCCGCGGAGAACCCGGGGAGGTCCTCGGCGTTGGAGGAGGAGCGCACCACCAGCCGTCCGCGCGAGGCCGCCGCGGCGGGGAAGGCCTGGTCGATCTGCCGGGTGACCGCCTCGGGGACGGGGGTGTGCCGGATCAGGTGCTGCAGGTGCAGGCACAGCGAGTCCAGGACGTCGGTGGCGTCGAGTTCGAGCGCCATCTTCAGCTTGCCGATGCCCTGCTGGAGAGCCGGGGAGGAGGCGAGGAACCGCTGCTGGAGCGCGAAGGGGAGCGCCACGCCCTCCGGGGCGCCGACGGCCTCGGCGACGAACTCCGCTGCCTTGAAGCGTAGTTGATCGGCGGTGAAGGCGGTGAGGCCGAGGCGGGCGGCGAGGTGGCCGTAGAGGTCCTCACGCGGCGGACGGGGCCGGCCGTAGAAGGAGGTCAGGTCCACCGTGCGGCTGTCGAGGACGTGGTGCAGCTCGCCGAGGTTGGCCGCCTTCGTGCCGTAACGGTCGCGGTCGGCACTGCGCAGCCGGTGCAGGGACAGCACGGGGGCGTCTTCGAGCAGCGGCGGTTCGAGGCGTATGCGCTGCTGGTGCCAGGACGGCGCCCGCAGACCGGGGTCTTGGTCGAGGCGCTGCAGGGATATGTCGTCCTCGTCGACCCGGTAGCGCACCCACGTGTCGTCGAGGCCGTCCTTGTCGACGAGCTGCTCAAGATCCCGGACGATCGCGTTGGGGATGCCCCAGCCGGAGGCGAGGACGTTGGTGTGCGAAAGGGGCGTGATCGGCGCGGTGTTGATGAAGCCGGCGACCCGCGGCACGTCGTCGGGCAGGCAGGGCATCGCCACGATGTCCGCCCAGCCCAGTGCGGCCTGCGCCGCCGTGTACTCCTCGGCCGTCCGGAAGAAGCGCAGTCGCCCGATGGCCTCGCCGGGGTTGAGCGGTGTGCGCTCGCGGGACCCGAACAGCTCGTGGCTCAGGATGCGGGGCACACGCTGTTCGCTGATCGCCGAGAGCGCCTCCTCCTGGCCGTGGTTGGCGGGCTTGAGCAGCAGCGGCAGCCTGTTGTCGACCCGGGCCCGCACGAACTCGTAGAAGAAGGCGAGCAGTTCGCCGTGCATGGTGTCGGCCTCGGTTGTCTCCAGGACGAGGAACGACCGCTCCCTGCCCTCTTCCCGCTCGGTGTGCAGGGACAGCACACCGAGCAGGAATCGGCGCTCGGGATCGGTGTAGACGGATGCGTTGAACGCGTCCAGCTCCGCGTCCAGCGCGGCCAGGTCCATCCCCAGCACCCGGGTGGCGACGTAGTTGACGTGGAAGGGGTGCGCGCCGGTGTCGAGGAGGTGCCAGGTGTTCTCCGCGCGGTCGACGACGACCTTGAGGTAGGGGTGACCCGCCAGGACTCCCGACAGCGTCCGGAAGAGGGGAAGGGAGAGGTTCTCGCCGACGACCGTGCGGTCCGTGGCGCGCTCGGCGGCGTCGGTGGCCAGGTGGGGGCTCATGCGGGGACCTCCTCGGACTGCGCCGCGGGCAGCACCCGGGGCAGGGCGTCCACCAGGGTCTCGAAGTCCTGCAGCACCGTGCGCGGGTCGGCGGCGGAGAGCAGGCACAGGGCCGCCATGGTGTTGGCGCCCGCGGCGGGGTCGTAGACCGGCACGACGCTGCCGTCGGGCAGGGAGCTCTCCGCCACCACCGACAGCTCGCTGCCCGGGCTCAGGGGCACGTTCGACGCGACCACGGGGAAGTCCCAGACCCTGCGGTCCTGCCAGGCCTCGCCGTCGCCGTCGACCGCGAGGACGACGAGGGAGCCCGCCGCACCCCGGGCCTGCGCCGGTGTCAGGGCCTGCTCCGGCCAGGCGACAGGGCGTCCCAGCAGGTGGTCGACGAGCATGCCCACCAGGTCCAGGGCGAAGACCTCCTCGATCTGCGGCACCGTCATCGCGCCGCCGAACCGGGCTGCGGTCTCGATGAGCCACATGCTGCCGTCGCGGCCGAGCTTGATCTCCGTGTGCGTTCCGCAGTCGCGCAGGCCCAGCGCGTCGACGGCGCGGCGCGCCAGGTCCACGACGCGGTCCTGCGCGTCCGGCGAGAGCAGGGCGGGGGTGATGCCGGCGCGCTCGGTGAAGGGCTGGATGGTGGGCATCCGGCCGCTGAGGCAGACGGGGTGGAAGACACCGTCTGCCACGACGCCTTCGACGCTGAGGTAGTCGCCCCAGCCGGGCTCGTCGAACCAGTCCGCCGCCGTGCCGTTGACGATCTCCTCGACCACGAAGTCGGCGTCCGCCTCGGCCACATGCAGCTCCGCGTATCCCAACTGGGCGGACTCCGCCATGACCTGGCGCGAGCGGGCCCACGCGGCGGACGCCTCGCCGGGGGAGGTGATGATCTGGTGGGCGGTGGATCCCGCGCTCCAGGCCGCCTTGAGCAGCAGCGGACAGGACAGGGAGTTCACCGCCGCCTGCAGATCCGCCTGCGTGGCGACGGGACGGAACGCGGGCTGCGGCAGGCCGCTGCGCTGCCAGGTGCTCCGCATCAGCCGCTTGTCGCGCGCGAGTGCGGCGGCTGCGCCCGCGCCCGGCAGACCGAGCTTCTCGCAGGCCTCGGCGACGGCCACGACCGCGTACTCGGAGAAGGTGACCACGGCGTCCGCGCCCACCTGCCGGGCGTGCTCGACGATCAGGGAGACCAGGTCGCTGCGGCCCGCGTCGCCCGGCGTCGTGACCGAGGCGCACAGTCTCCCGGCGGAACCCGCCACGGCGGGGGGAAGAGCGCTGAGCGCCAGCAGGTGCACGTCCGCCCTCGCAGCCGTCCGGGACAGGACATGGCCGAGCGGCGGACCACCCTTGGCATGCACCAACAGCACCGTGCTCACAGAAATTCGTCTCCATTCACCTGGTCGGTAGGGGCCCTCCTCGGCACCGGTGGTGCGGCGAGGGGCCCGGGGGTCACGGGTGGGGACGGCGTCCGGCGTGTCCGCCCGCACACTCCAGGGGACCAGGCTGTAACCGTCCATATCGCCGCGCAGGGTGCTCGCCACTCAGGCAAATGCCTGAGTCGTGGACGTGATTCACAGGTTTTCGTCCCCGGGGCCGGGCTTGACCTGTAGGGCGGCCGGGACCGCCGTCCGCTTCCGGGAACTCGGCCGGGAATGGAGCTTGTGCTGTACAGAGCGGGATATCCAACGTCGGGTGACTGTGCGTCAGCCAGTCGTATACGGACGGAGACCGTTGTGGGCGACCCGAGCCTCAAGACACTGCTCGAGAACCTTCCCGTGTTCTGGAGGGAAGTCGACGAGCCGTGGCAGGCGGGGGAGGGGGACGCCGACGGGCTCTGGCAGACAGGGGAGTCGTCCGCCGGCCGCCCCGCCGACCCGGGCGGCTCACAGCGCCCGCCGGACCGGCCGCAGCGGGGAGCAGGGCTCGCGGTGCCCCCCGGCTACGCCGCCTTCGCGGACCTCGTGGACCTCGCTCCGGCGGCCGCCTTCATCCGGGACCGCGACGGGCGCTACCTGTGGGCCAACAACGCCTACGCGCACCTCTACGGCACCGTGCCGCAGCAGCTGGTCGGCAGATACATCGAGGACTTCGACGCCCCGGCCGAGGCCGACCGCTTCCGGGCCCTTGACCAGCAGATACTCGCTCGGGGCAGGCCCGTCCGCCACACCCTGCGCTACCTGCGTCAGGACGGCACCACGGGCCGAGCGGTCGGTCACCGCTTCCCGGTGCGGGAACAGTCCCGCACGTGCATCGCCGGCATCTACGTCGACATCACCGACCATCTGCGGGCCACGGCCCAGCGCCAGGAGGCCGAGGAGAACCTCAGCGCCCTGCGCGACCACAGTGGGCTGCCGTGTGCCCTGTTGTCGGCGAACGGGCGGGTGATCGAGGCGAGCGTGGCGGCCGCCGAACTCTTCCACCTCGGCCTGACCGATCTCGTGGGCCGCCGCGCCCATACGCTGCTCGCCCCCGAACCGGGGCCCGATCTGGACCGGTTGCACAGCCGGTGGAACAGCCTGATAGCCCGCCGCACGCGACGTGTCGAGACCACCGCCGTGCTCGTCGACACCCACGGACTGCAGCGGCGGGCGGAGCTCCACCTGACGACTATCGGCCATTCCGCGAGCCGGGCACGGCACGTCTGGGCCGTGATCACCCATCAGAGCCTCGCCCACGAGGCGCACCCGCCCCTCACCGCCGCGCAGATCCGCATCCTGTCGCTACTGGCGCAGGGCAGCAGCAACAGCGACATAGCCGCCTCACTGAAACTGTCGCGGCAGACGCTCGACTACCACCTCAGCCGCCTGCGGCACCTGCTGGGCGCCGCATCCCGTCCGGCCCTCGTCGCCCGCGCCTACGTCCTCGGCATACTCGCCCCCCACGCCTGGCCCCCACGCTCGGCCACGGCGGCCCATCCCCTCAGCACCGCGTGACCTGCGGGGGCCGGAAGACCCCCGTCGGATCTTCTCAGCTGTACTCGAGGGTGCCGGAAGAGCCGGGCCGGCGGTGCCGCGAGTTCGTTCGTGACGGCGGTGTCAGCCGAGTCGTCCGAGTCCGAGGGCGTTCATCGTGCGTTCGGCCATGCGCTGTTCCCCGAGGGCGTTGGGATGGACCGGGAGGATGCTCTGCCCGAAGAGAAGCGGTTCGATCCAGCGGGTGCCCGCGGGCTTGCAGGCGTCATGCCCCTCGGAGGCCTGGGAGAAGTCCACGTACGCCGCTCCGGTCTCTTCGGCGGCGCGCTTGACGACGGCGTTCAGGTGGGCCTGGATTCCGCGCGGGTAGGGCACGTCGCCGGAGGCGAGGGGGAGCTTCGCGCAGCAGGTCGGGTCGGCGACGGACGGGGTGATCCAGGGGTAACCCAGGGCGGCGATGCGGGCGTCCGGCGACTAATGACGCTGTCATGACATGGCCGAGCTTGGTCATGTGCTCTCTCCTCCGGGGAGCGGGGCGGGGAGCGAGAGCGGCCGGTTCGGCACAGCCGGCTCCGCGACGAAGAAGGCGGCTCGAGCAAGGAAGCGGCGCCGATCCCGGACCGGACGGCGGCGCGCGCCGCCGGAGGATCGGGGCGCCGGCCGTGGGGTTGTCGCCGGTGCTACCCATACCCGGGCGGAAGCTGACCTGGGCGCGCGAAAGGGGCGTCCGGCCGGGCCGGACGCCACCTCTCCCGTGGGGTTCTCACACCTGTCGTCGTACCAGGTTCAGCAGATCCCTGATGGAGTCCCGGCGCGTCCAGGCGATGAGGACGAGCGGCACGATGAGGATCAGCGGGGTCGCCGCGTTCTCGCCGTCGAAGACGGTCATCTGGACGACGAACGCGCCGACCATCAGCGCGCTGAGCGCGACCGCGGCCACTGACTGCAGCACCGGAATCAACAGAGCCACACCGCCGGCGAGTTCGAGCGCACCGATGACGTACATGCCGGTGCTGCCCCAGCCGATCCGCTCGAAGGAGTCGACGGCGTAGGAGTTGGCGATCAGCTTGGGCAGGGCGCTGGCGATGCCGTAGAAGAGGGCGAGCAGCACCTGCACGGTGCGCAGGGCGATCCGGGCGCGGCGGCCGCGGGTGGCGGAGGCGGGGGAGGAAGCGCCGGAGGTGACGGGAGCGGTGGTCTCGGACATCTGGTTCTCCTGTGCTGCGCGGGGTGATGGGCGGTACGTGCTGCAGTCACCGGGATAGACCGCGCGTCACCACAGAACTCATCGGTCCTACAGCGGAGACCAACTGGCGCGAGGAAATCCTTATTGACGGCTGAGGGGGAGAGCCCCGCCGGACAGGAGTACGGCTGTGATCGTCCGACTCGTGGGCGGTCCGCTCGGTGGCCGTGAGCTGTCGACCACTCGGAACCCGTGGGTCGGGAGCCGGCTCACGGCCAGTCGCGACTGGGGTTCGTACGTCCCCGTACTCCGGTGGGTGGCCCCGGAGGCCCCATCGCGATCTCAACACGGCGGCCGCAGGGTATTGGCCGCAACCGTGTTAGTGGCCGCGTCGAGCTGTACGGTGCAGCTGCCGC
>NZ_JBHVYK010000001.1:156647-240768 GCF_042880855.1 Streptomyces sp. NPDC058291 | reverse complement strand
AGTGTGCCGCGTGTGCCGCGTGTGCCGCGTGTGCCGCGTGTGCCGCGTGTGCCGCGTGTGCCGCGCGTGCCGCGCGTGCCGCACACGTGCCGCACGGGCCGTCCGTGCCGAAAGGGCCGTCCGTGCCGAAAGGGGCGACCGCTCACGTGCGCTTCGCCGAGGGGTCGAAGGCAGGGGACGGGCCAGGCTTCATCGCCTGCTCCTCGACCGACTCGTCACGCGGTGAGCTCGACTGATCCCGTTGAGCAATCGACTCGGTGAACCTGCGGCCCTGAAAAGGGGGACCCACCCGGGGCGTGCCGACAGCCGTCTGGGCGTTGCGCACCCGCGTGCGGCGGCCTGAGCCGTCAGACAGGATGCGAGTCGGTTGCTGCCGTTGGATGGTGGAGTCATGAGCCAACACCATCAGCATTCGCATGGGACGATCGGAATCGACACCCGGCTCGTGAGGGCCGGTGCCGTTCTCACCGCAGCCGGTGCCGCGGTAGCGTGCGTCGGCATGGCCATCGGGGGCTTCGCCCTGTATACGGCAGGTCGGCGCATGATCCGAGACATGGACGTGCCTCCGACTCAGCAGGCGGCCATGAAGTGGCAGCAGGCCAAGGAGGCGTCGCGAGCGGGGATGCAGGCGTGGCATTCCTCGTCAGGCGCCCATGACGGGTCGCCCGCCCGCTAGGCGGTCGGCCGATCGACGCGTAGACCGGATCAGTTATGCGTGGTGGCCGGTAGGCCGGCGATGGCGGTGAGGCGGAGCTTGGTCTCGTCCTCGCTGCCGGGCACGGCAGTCATGATGACGATCTTGAGCTCGGAGTCGCCGTCGGTCAGGACGTCGCAGTCGACCGTGACCGGGCCCACCGAGGGGTGGTCGATCGTCTTGTGATCCTCGCGGTGCGCGGCCACCTCTCCGGTCGCCCACAGCCCGGCGAACCTCTTGTTGCCCGCGATCAAATCGCGGATCAGCGCGGCCAGGCGGCGGTCCCGGGGGAAGCGGCCGGTGGCCCGGCGCAGGTCGGAGACGACGGCGGCGTCGGTGGCGTCGCGGTCCGCCTCGGTCACTGGCCACAGCGCAAGATGGGCGGGGCCGGCGTGCACGGGGAACCTGTCGCGGGCGAAGTTGCGCAGCCGCGGCGGCGAGGCGCAGGGGTCGCCCAGCAGGGCGGCCCACCCACGGTTCCACCACACCAGTTGCCAGTCCGCCGCGAACACGGCCACCGCAACGTCCCCGAGGCGGGAGAGCACCCGCTGCACGCCGGGCGGGAGATGGTCCGAGATCGCACCGTCCGTGGGCGGTACATGCTGGGCCAGCCGGTACAGATGGTCCCGCTCGGCGGTGGACAGCTGCAAGGCCCTCGCCAGGGACGCCACCACCGACGCCGAGGGTGTCGTGGCCCGCCCCTGCTCCAGGCGCACGATGTAGTCGACCGATATCCCGGCCAGGTCGGCCAGTTCTTCGCGCCGCAGCCCGGCCGCCCGGCGCCCGCGGCTCACGGGCAGTCCGGCGGCCGAGGGGGGAAGTCGCTCCCGCCACGTACGGATCATCATGCCCAGTCCGGGTCCGGGATTCGCCGACATGGCCTCCATCCTCCTGCATCCTCGGTCGTGCTGAGGGGCGCGAGGGTGGTACTGGTCTTCCTACCGTCGAAGCGTCCCTGGTGCGCCTCCCTCATCGGGATCAGAGTCGAACGCATGACGATCACCTTCATCACCGGAGCCAACAAGGGTCTCGGCCGCGAGACCGCCCGTCGCCTGATCGAGTGTGGCCACACCGTGCTCGTCGGAGCGCGCAACCGCGAACAGGGCGAGGAGGCCGCTGCCGCGCTCGGCGCACGCTACGTTCCCATCGACGTGAGCGACGACGCTTCCGTAGCGGCCGCGGCCGCCGACGTCGCCGAACACGAAGGCAGGATCGACGTCCTGATCAACAACGCCGGTGTGCACGGCCCCGTCGGCGATCCCGGCGACCTCACCGCCGCCGACGCCCTCGCCGTCCTCGACGTCAACGTCATCGGCGTCGTCCGCACCACCACTGCCTTCTTGCCGCTGCTGCGCCGCTCGGACGACCCTGTGATCGTCAACGTCAGCAGTGGAATGGGCTCCCTCGCCCTTACCCACGACCCCGCCCGGCCCGAGTCGCATGTCGTCGCGCCGCTGTACACCTCCTCCAAGGCGGCGCTGACGATGTTGACCACGCAGTACGCCAAAGGACTCAAGGGCATCCGCGTCAACGCTGCCGACCCGGGCTACACCGCGACCGACCTCAACGGGCACAGCGGCCCCCAAACGGTCACCGAGGGCACGGACGCGATCGTCCACCTCGCCACCGAGGAGCCGGGCGCGGGCACCGGCCGCTTCGTCTCCCGTCATGGCGAGATCGCCTGGTCCTGACACTGGCTGGGCCGGATCAGCTATTCGGGCGACGAGAACATCGCGAGGTCGTGGCAGTGTCCGGGGTGCTCCGGGGCGCAGTTCGCACCATGATCGATCCGCGGTTCGCTCTCGCGGCGGTGCTCGGAACGGCAGGTCTTCCGGCGTAATACGAGCACAACTGACGGAAGAGAAAAGGAAGTTCGTCGGGCCGTACCTGTCGATGGGCAGGTACGGCCTTTGTGGCTTACTTCCTCTTTTCTTTCACCCGCTTCGCCGCACTTTCACTGTTCTTTCACCGCGCACTCACACCAAGTCGCATAGCGCTCACATCCGGCCAACCGCTGCCTGATCGAGTTCTGGCCGCGTTCGACCCTCAGATCACCTCATCCGCCCCATGTTCATCGAATCGGCCCCGAGCGGTGCCACTGGCACACGGGCGACGGGGCGACGGGGGGGGCGCAAAGGCCCGGTCGCACGGTGTCGTCGACCGCGACATCGGCCGCTGCCCGGGGTCCCTGACGCATACCTCGCTGATCTTGACGGAGAGGCGCCGAGGTCGGCCGTCATGACCTGCCCGTCCGCCGCCCGGGGCTGCCCGGTGGCCGCCCCGGCGCGTACGGCGAGCCGTGGGCGGTGGCCGGGTCAGCCGACCATGATCGGTGGACCCCTGCTCTCGATGGCGGACGCTAGTCGACGTCCACGGGGCCGTCGTTCGACTTCTTCTCCTTGCTGGTGGGCAGCTGGAGCAGACTGTCGCTCTTGTTCCCGGAACGGTTGCCGGCGGGGCGGGCGCCGTCGGAGTCCTGGCCGCTCAGGTTCTGGCGGACGGAGTCGAGGATCGTCAAACCCTGGGACACGAGGCCGGCGGCGATCTCGCCCAGACCGTCCGCGCCGTTGAGGACGTTGACGTTGGCGCCGGCGAGTCCGCCTGCGGCTTCCTTGACGATCTGCGGGAGCTGGTCGATCAGCATGCGGTCGAGCGCGACCCGATCGTACGAGGCCGCCGCCTCGGCCTGGATCTTCATTCGCTGTGCCTCGGCGGCCGCGAGGATCCTGACCCGCTCGGCCTCGGCTTCGGCGGGCTTGACGACCTCGGCCACCAGCTGCTGCTGACGCAGCTTGGCCTGGCGCTGGGCCAGCTCCGTCTGGGCGGCGAGCACCTCCTGCTGGGCGTGGGCCTGCGCCAGCGGTCCTGCCTGGGCGGCCTCCGCCTGGGCGCGGTCGACCTCGGCCGAGTACTGCGCCTTGACGACGGCGGTCTGCCGGGCGTACTCGGCCTGCTTGCGGGCCGCCTCCTGCTGTGCCTCGGCCGCGGTCTGGGTGGCCTGGGCCTGCGCGATCTGTGCCTGCCGCTGGATGGCCGCCTTGTGCGGCGCGGACATGGCGTCGATGTAGCCGGTGTCGCCGTCGTCGATCGACTGGATCTGCAGCGAGTCGACGATGAGGCCGATCTTCGCCATCTCCGTCTTCGAGGTGTCCAGAACCTCCGCGGCGAGCTTCTGCCGTTCGGTGACGATCTCCTCGACCGTCATCGAGCCGATGATGGCACGCAGGTGGCCGGCGAAGATCCGGCCGGTGAGCACGGACATCTGCTCCTGGTCGGAGAGGAACCGCTGGCCCGCGTTGATGATGCTCTCGTGGTCGTTGCCGACCTTGAAGGCGATGACCGCGCGGACGTGCAGCGCGATGCCCTGGCGGGTCACACAGGTCTCGGTGACCTCGGATTCGCACATGGACAGGGTGAGGAACCGGACCTTGCGGAACACGGGGAGCACGAACTTGCCGTGCCCCGTCACCACCCGGAACGGCGCGCCCCCCAGTCCGCGCCTGCCTCCCGAGATCAACATCGCCTCGTCGGGGGCGGGGACGCGGTATCCGAACATGCTTGTACTCCTCAGCTTGCGTCGGCGGTGTCCTTGCCGAGCGCGTCCAGTGGATCCACCCATTCGATGACGCCGACCTCGCGGCATCCACGTGATTCGATCACGAGCACGGTGGCACCGATGGGCAGGGGTGCGTCCGACCAGGCGAGAAACGTCTCGGAGCCGCCTCTGACCCGCACCAGGACCTCGCCGGGACCCGCGGGGCCGCGCGTTGCGATGAGTAGGTTTCCCGTGCAGCCGAGCACGGCCTCGTCCTGCGGCATCACCGGCCGTCCTCCTCGTCCTGGCTCCGGTATTCGACGATAGTCCCAGTGCGGTCGGAGACCCAACGGGCGGGAGGGTTCGGTTCGGGCCGACCAGGCGGCCGTTGCCGCAAGCGGCGCAGGCGCCGAAGGAGCCGCGCGGTTCCCGGGTGGATGCCCTTGTCGTCATCACGGGACGCGCGCAGGACGGGAACGTGGCAGCACTCGACGACGACCTGGTCCAGCACATGTCGGCAGGATCCGGTCAGGCCGCGATGCGACGGGCGAAGGCCAGGGTGCGTGCGAAGATCTCCTCCACCTGGGCATCGGGAAGCCCGTACCAGCCGTGGTCGGCGCCGGGCACTGTCCGCAACTCGACCGGTGCCTGGACGCCGTCCAGTGCCGCGGCGAGGGACTGGCTGTGTGAGCAGTGCACCATGGTGTCCTGCTCGCCGTGGACGAGGAGGAACGGTGGTGCGCCGGAGTGGACGTGGGCGAGAGGGCTGGCTGCGCGGGCGCGCTCCGGAGCGGCTGACGGGGCCGCGCCGAGCATGAGTGCCTCGGGGGTGGCGGCGTCGTCGGGGACGAAGCAGCCCCGTGTGGCGGTCAGGTCGCTCGGTGCGTACCAGATCACGGCGCCCGCCAGTGGCGGATCGGCCAGAAGGCGGTCGATGTCCTGCGGGCGACGCTGGAGACCCCGTGGGGCCGGCCGCCCTCCCCGGGCTCGGAGTGAGGCTCCACCTGCACGGCGGTTGCACCGGCACTCCGCCCCGGCGGTGGTCTGACGCCAGACTCGAACGAATCACCCATGACGTGCGCCCGCATCATCGCCACGTTCGTACTCGACGATGCCGAGGGACCAGCAGTAGCAAGGGTTCCCAGGAGACCCAAGTGCACAACTCCGTCCTGGTGTTACCGTCCGATCATGCTGAGGGCGGAGGATTGATGGAGAGCGTCACAAAGAACCGGCAGTCCGTCGAGGCGCTTCGCACCATGGTCGCCCGGGCCTACGGCCCGCAGGAGGTATGCGTCGCGGGCGAGGACTGGGTCAGCGAACTGAGCGAGGGCTGGTTCAACGTGGCCTACCGGATCCGGCTGCGATCCGGCTCGCAAGTCGTCCTCAAGATCGCGCCGCCGCCGTATGTCGAAGTCATGACCTACGAGCGTGGCGCCATGGCCACCGAACTGGAGGCGCTGCGGCTGATCCGGGAGCACACGAAGGTTCCCGTGCCGGAGGTCGACTTCGTCGATCAGACCCATGAGGTGTGCGACGCCGACTACTTCTTCATGACGTACATCGATGCGGACAACCTCCACGTCATCAGGGACACCCTGACCGAAACGGAGGTCAACGCGTACGACGAGGCGCTCGGCGCGATCACCCGCGAGCTCAACACGATCCCCGGCACCGCGTTCGGCCCGTTGGCCGGACCGGGCGAGAGCGCGTGGCGTGCGGCCTTCCTGCGGATGGTCGAGGAGCTGTTGGGCGACGGGGAGCGACGCGGCGTCGTCCTCCCGCACAGCTACGACGTGATCCGCGAAGTCGTGGCCGCCCACGCCGATTCGCTGGACGAGGTGACCGAGCCCCGGTTCGTCGAGTGGGACCTGTGGCCGGGCAACTGCATGGTGCGCGACGGCCAGATCGTGGCAATCCTTGATCACGAGCGGGCGTTCTTCGGTGATCCGTTGATGGAGTTCGGCTTCACCGGGAGTGAGGCGGGCGCATTCGGGGACTCCACGGCTTTCATCCGCGGCTACGGCCACCGGCCGCTCACCACCGCCGAGCGAACCCGTCGGCGGCTGTACAACCTTCACCTGGCTCTGATCCAGATCATCGAGACGAAGTTCCGGGCACACAGCGGCACCGAGCAGTACGACTGGGCGTGCGAGCGACTACGGGAGACCCTGGCCCTGCTCGGCAAGTAAGCACAGAGACAAGGGTGCGCCGGCGCTGTCACCGAACACGGCAACGAGCTCTCCGTCGCCCTCGAAGCCACCAGCGTCAATGCCCCGCTGTACGGTGGCGCCGGTGTCGGTGAAGTGCTCCGCCGGGGCGGACGGGCCGGGTGGAAGCGTGGCCGGACCCGCCGGGTGGCGGGCGGGGGCCGTCACTCTCCCCGACCGGCGTCCGGAGCGTACGAAGCGCAGCTCAAGCGGGTCGGGGACTGGCGCGGTGGCCTGTGGGGGCTCGGCTTGCGGCCCCCACCCCGCTTATCCCAGCACCCGTCCGAGGAAGCCGCGCAGGTAACTCGCTACGACGTCCAGGTGGCTCTCCAGCAGGAAGTGACCGCCATTGATCAGGTGCACCTCCGCGTCCTTGGCGTCACGGGCGAAGGCTCGCGCGCCGGCCGGGCCGAAGATCTCGTCGTTGCGGCCCCACACGGCGAGTACGGGGACTTCGCTGGTGCGCAGGAATTCGTGCAGCAGCTGGTAGAGCGGGCGGTTGTTCGGGTAGTCGCGGAACAGTGCCAGCTGGACCTCGTCATTGCCCTCGCGGGAGACGAGGGCGAAGTCGTGTTCCCAGGTGTCCGGGTTGACCAGGCTCGGGTCGGGCACGCCGTGCACGTACTGCCAGCGGATGGCGTCGACGCCCAGTGCGGCGCGGACGGCGGGTTCGGTGTCGGGGCCGGGGTTCGCCCCGTAGGCCCAGACGTCGGACCAGAACGAGTCGACGAAACCGTCCTCGTAACCGTTGCCGTTCTGGGTGACGAGGGCGGAGATCCGTTCGGGATGCTTGAGCGCGAGGCGCCATCCGATGGGGGCCCCGTAGTCCTGGACGTAGAGGGCGTAGCGGTCCAAACCCAGTTGGTCGAGCAGGCCGGAGGTGATTTCGGCGAGGGCGTCGAAGGTGTAGGTGAACTCTCCCGCGAGGGGGGCGTCGGAGTGGCCGAAGCCGAGGTGGTCCGGCGCGATGACGTGGTAGTCGTCGGCCAGCAGCGGGATGAGCTCGCGGAACATGAACGAGCTGGTCGGGTAGCCGTGCAGCAGGACGATCGCCGGGGCGTCAGCGGGGCCCGCTTCGCGGTAGAAGATCGTATGGCCGTCGACGGTGGCGGTCCGGTGGTGCACCGAGCTCATCTCTAACCCCTTTAAACGCTTTATCTGGTTAGTTCCTCGTCGTGCATGCAAGCATGGACCGAGCTAACCTGTCAAACGCTTCGACATGGTTAGAAGGAGAGTGGCGCTCGATGGACACGCTGCTGGACCTGCTCAACAGCAGGCCACTGGTGAACGGCAAGGAACAGGACGCGCTCGGTGACCCGGCCGCAGGCAGACGCTGGGCGCGGGAGCACGGCGGCGAAGGCGACCTCGCGGAACTGGCGATGCTGCGCGAGACGCGGGACATCCTTCGGGACGTAGTGCGCGGAGACAGCTCGCCCGCCGCGTTTGGCCCACTGCTCGAAGGCGTCCACCAGATCCCGGAGATGACTTCGGACGGTCTTGAGTGGATGATCAAGACTCCTCCGCACGCCCGGCTGGCCGTCGAGGTGGTCCTGGCCTGGGCCACCACCGAGAAGCAACTGCCCGGCCGGCTACGCCCCTGCGCCAACGACGACTGCCGGCTCTTCCTGCTCGACCGCAGCCGTGCCAACCGTGCCCGCTGGTGCTCGATGGCCGTCTGCGGCAACCGCGAAAAGGCACGTCGCCACTACGAACGCACCCGCTGACCCGTACCGTGCTCCGCCGCAGGGTGCTCGGGGGAGTGGCGTCGAGTACATCCCGCAGTCGGTGGGCGTGCAGACCGTCACTGTCTCCGAGGAAACCCATGACGATTCCGCTCCAGCAAGACCAAGCGTGAGCTGCAGCGGCTCCAGGGCTGGGTGAGCTCCACCTTCATCCCCGCCGATGGCGGCGTCGCGATTCCCCCCCCCGCCGATCCGCAGGCGCCGCGGCCGCACAGACGGCGCAGCTCTGCGCGGTGATCGAGCAGCACGAGGCGTCACGTCCGGAAGTCACGCACAGGGAAGGCGGTCGGGTCGCATGACGCGAAAGAGCCGAGACCGCGAAGCCGAACGTCAGGAAATAGGCGCCGCCGCAGAACGCCTTCTGGCCGGGACGCCTTTGCGCTCGCCCGTCGGAAAGCTCACGGGGACCGAGCTGATCGCCGAGTGCGGGCTTCGGCGCGACGTTGTCTACGGCGATCACAAAGAGGTCGTGGACGAGTTCCGGGCGCGGGCCAAGGCGCAGAACTTCACTCCGCAGGTCGTCCCGAGCATGGCCGACGAGAACATTGTGCTGCGCGAAGCCCTGACGAAGATCAAAGCGGAACTCGCCGGAGCGGGAACGGGTTCCCGCCCTGCTCCGCGCCGCCACCGAGCTGGGCTGGAATTGGAGCAGACCCGCGCGGAACTCGCGGCTGCTCAGCAGGTCCCCCGGCTTCCGGGCCCGAGAGGAACGGGACGAATGCCCGGCTGGAGATGGGCACATCCCATCCCATGGTGGCGCGGGGTGACAACGGACTGTCGGCGGGGTAGCGCCTCCATCGGCCCGTGTTCAACCTTCCAGGCTTCCGAGGGCCTCGGCCAGCCACTTCTTTTCCTCGGTGCCGGTGGCGCGAGCGATGCGCAGCATGCCCTGCTGGAAGAGGCTGGGCGCTTCCTCGGCTCGTACGGGCTCGCCTTCGCGGTAGAAGAAGCTCGCCGGGATGTTGAGGAAGGTCTGCCGCCGACGCAGCACCGCAGCCTGCTCGGCACGGTCCGGGAGATGGTGCAGGAAGGCGAGCAGAGTGAAGAAGCGCTGCCCATCGGTGATTTCGGCCTCCGTGGGGTGCCGCAATCGGGCCAGCAGTTCGGTGCGGCCCGCCTCGGTGAGGGACAGGATCCGGCGGGGTGCGGCACCGCTTCCAGGCTCGGTGTGCTGCTTGATCAGACCCGCTTTCACGAGCCGGGAGATAGCCGGATAGAGCGCTCCGTCACTCACTGGGCGGATGTGGCCACTGAGGCCCTGGATGCGGGCTTTCACCTCGTATCCGTGCAGAGACTCTTCGAAGAGGAAACCCAGAATCGACAGCTCCAGCATGCCCCGAGCTCCTTCCTGTGCCTGTCGGCGCGCTTGTCCGTCCCGTCCTGCCATGCTATCTCTTTTCGTTGTACCTCGATTAGAGGTACAACGAAAAGAGGGGTGCAGTCATGGGGGCAGCAGAACACCGACGCAGGCTGGTGTCGCTCGCGTATCCGGTCTACTTCGAGCTACTCGCGGGGGTCACGGCCGGGATCATCAACATGGTCTGGGTGGCCCGGCTCGGCGGGAGCGCTGTTGCCGCGGTGGCTGTCGCCACGAATGTCGAGAACCTGCTGCTCGGCGTCATCCTTGTCGCCGGCTCGGGCACGACTGTGCTCGTCGCACGAGCCAGAGGAGCGGGGGATCTGGCAGCGATGCGATCCGCCGTGCGCGGCGGATGGGTCCTGTGGGCACTCGTCACACCCCTGGTCGCGATCGGTGGATACCTGTGCCGCGAACCGCTCGCCCACCTCGTTCTCGGCGGCAGCGGCGGCGACTCGCTGCCCCTCGCCACTGGCTATTTCGCGATCGCATTGCCAGGAATCGCGGTGTTCTTCGCCACCAACGTCGTAGACGGCATTCTCAAAGGCGCGGGCGACACCCGCACCCCAATGAAGCTGGCGATCCTCGCGAACGGCCTGATTCTCGGGCTGGATCCCTTGTTGATCGTGGGATTCGACCTCGGGGTGCGTGGGGCGGCGATCGCGACAGTGCTGGGCCGGACAGTCGCGCTCATCTGCGGCCTTGCGGCGCTGCGCCGCAACGGCGTACTGCGGCAGGTAGCCCAGGTAGCCCAGGTAGCCCAGGTAGCCCAGGCAGCCCCGAACCGCGCCGGTTCGCTCAGCGCCGATGCGCGCAGGACCGCTGCGACCGGGCTTCCCATGTCGGCCGACTTCGTCGTACGAATGGCGGGGGCGCTCGCGCTTGTCGCCATCGTCGCCCGGATCGGCGTCAGCGAGGTCGCCGCGTACGGGATCGCGACGAAGGCGATGTACGTCGCGACCATGGCCTTCTACGCGGTACGCCAGGCTGCCGCCATCCGCACCGCCCATCTACTCGGCGCCGGACGCGACGAGCGACGGGCCATCGGACGGCAGGTGTTGCTCCTCGCCGGATCGCTAGGATTCACGGCCCTGCTGATACTGCTCGCAGCCGGGCCGTGGATCATGCGTGCATTCGGCAGCGAGGGAGAGGTGGCCGAGGCGGGAGCGCTCTATCTGCGCTGCCTGGGACCGTACTTGGTGCTTCTCGCTTGCTTCATCGCGCTGGGCGGGGTGTTCGAGGGCAGCGGTGGCAGCGCCGCCCTCGCGCGGATCACGGTGTGCGGCGTGGCACTCCAACTCGCACTTGCATACAGCCTGTCGGGTTCGGGGCTGCCCGGAATCTGTCTGGCCGTGGCGCTGGCCATGGCACTTCAGTGCGCAGCCATCGCCAGGATGTATAGGCGCACGGAACATCCGACAGTCACAGACTGCGACAGCAGTCGGCTGCAGATCGCCGTCGCAAAACCCGACAGCCCTTCCCCCGACAACCGACTTGCCTAATGAAGCAGCTGGAGGAGCGCGACGGGCACCTGCCCGGTTCCGGTGCCCAGGCCGAGCGGCACCGGGGACGGTCGGTCCGCAGCGTGTCGGCGAGCAGGCGCGCCGCCACGTCCGGCAGACCTGGGCGGTGGCGAGGGTAGGTCGACGCCGCGGCCTCGAACATCTTCTCGTGCTCCGGTGGGAGGCCCGGAAAGGGCCCCTAGGGGTAGGTCACGAGGTGGCTCCCTCATCGAGCGGGTGGGGGACGGGTAGGTGCCAGGACAGGCGTCCGCAGTCGGACGCGGCCCGCTGCCCGCCGTCCGCGTCGAAGAAGAGGCGGTAGCGGTCGGGGGAGCACGCGGCCCGCCACCGGTCGACGAGGTCCTGGATCTCTTTCCAGATGTCCCGTGGCTCGTTGACCCGGCGGAGCATGCTGGGGCCGCCCGCGGACAGCGACCGCGGTTTCCGGCTGGCGGGCGACCACCTTCTCGGCGGTGGTCTGGTGCGGGACTTCGGGTCTGAGCACGTCGTGATCGGCGCACCCGGCTGCGGATCCTGGATGCGCGCGGAGCCGGTAAGCCGCCGACGCTGGAGCGAAGGACAGGAACGTGAGATGCGGGCGTGCCTTCCCTGCGAACGCGGCACGCTTGCCCGCCTCTCGGGACGCACGGCCCGTGTCGTAGGAGGCCGGCGGGGTCAGCGGAGGCGTACGTCGACGTCACCGTTGACCGTCGTCAGCTTCATGCCCGGGGCCTTGGGGTCGTGGGTCCTGGGCACCCCCACGGCGGTCCGGCCATTGTTCGTGCCTGCCGTGACCCGATACGCGGGGGAGTCCTGCGTAACGGTGACCCCGACCGAGCCGTTGGTGGTGGCGGCGGTGACGTCCGACGGCGCGGTGGCACACGCGAGGGTCACGTCGCCGTTGGTGGTCGTCGCGTGCAGGCGGCCCGCGTCGAGGGCCGTCGCCCGCACCGAACCGTTGCGGGTGGCCAACAGCAACGGTTCGTCGTCCTTTCCGGAACGCGTCACCGTCACATCGCCGTTGACGGTGGTGATGTCCAGCGCGGCGGCGAGTCCCGCGACGTCCACTCCCGCGTTGCGGGCGCTGACCGTGACACCCATGTCGTTCGGGACCTCCACGATGGGCATCCTCGGGCACGCTTTCCCACCCTGCTCCCGCTCCCGGTTCGCGCAGGACAGGGACAACGTCCAGGTGTCGCCGTCATGCGACCAATCACCGTCGACGCGATCGTCCACACTCACACGACGTCCATCGGCGGGGCGCAGCATCAGCCCGTTCTCGGTGGTGATGACGAGACGGGTCCCCGACCGCAGGAGAGCGGGCGAGCCCGCCGCGGCCGCTCCACCGGCTCCCTCGTGTTCCGCGCGTGCGTCGCAGGACACGACGAAGGGGAGGATCGTCAGCACACCGATCACCAGCAGCACGTCCCGCGTCGGCTTCGTCTCCATGCCCCTGCGGATGCCCCCGATCGGCACCGTCATGGGCCCGACCCGTGTCACGCCTCACCCCCGGACGCGGCGACCGTCCGTCGGGTGCGGCAGACGCTCTCCCACGTCGCAGCCATCGAGTGGAACGCCTGACGGCCGCGGTCGGATCCGCCTGCCCGCCGGCCGTCCGTTCGATCACGGACGAGGCCTCAAGAACCGTACTGCCGGCGACTCAGCGTCCGTGCCTCCGCGGCGGGCGTACGGCAAGTGCGGCGCACAGAACGGCGAGAGGGAGTTCCGCGATGACGGCCATCGCGATGGCGACGGGGAGTTCCGGGCCGTCGGCGGAGGTGACGAGATCAACGCAGGCGTCGGCGGCGAGGAGCATCGCCGCGGCCGCTGCGGGGGCACGGAGACGGTCGTCAGCGCGCAGCACACGGCTGCCGGCGGTGAGCAGTGCGGCGGCCTCCAGGGCGTCGAGGCCGACCCAGGCGGTGGCCCCGCCGGCCGGCAGGGCGCCGGCGAGGTAGCCCAGCCAAGGCAGCAGGACAAGGCCCGCCCCCACGAGCACGCGGCCCTGCAGACGCTGGGCGCGGCGGAGAGGAACGGAACTCCGGCCGGTGCCCCGGGCGGTGCGGCCACCCTTGGCGATGGCGGAGTCGAAGGCGATGAAGGCCACGTCGAAGATCTCCTCCGGTGTCATGAACCCGGCCGTCGGGTTCGTGATCAACCCTCCGTTTTCCCTCGTCTCGGTCAGTGACACCGCTCTCCGTCTTGGGTGACACTGACTGCACCTGCGTCCCGGACGACGGGTCGACGGCCGACGGCACGGGCCCGACGCCTACGGTCGGGCCGTGAAGATCCGGAGCTCCCAGTACTGGTCGCCCCGATGGGCGGGTGCGCCGCTTGTCCGCCTGCGGGCCGACGGCTCCGGGCTCGACGCGAACCTCGCTGCTGCCGGGACCGCCGACGCAACCGTTCACGGAACATCGCGAACCGGCGCAGAGAACGGGTCAGGGCAGTAGTCGCCGGAGCCGCACTCCGGTAGCGTACCGACCAGACGGTACGACTGGCCGTGTCGATACGCCGTCATGTGCTCGATGAACACCAGCGTTTCATCCGCCACGGGACGGACAGCCGCTCATGACGCAGAACATGGACCGCGACAGCCTCGCCCTCGCGCGCGAGACCTGGAGAACTCTCGAGCCCTACCACGGGGCCGTCTACTTCTCGCCCGAAGCCGCAGGAAATTACGACGAGTTGGGTGTGGACCCCAGGACGGGCTACTTCGCATCCCGCTCGGCCGCGCTCGGCGCCGCTTCAGCGGACCTGGTCATCGCCACGTTCTACAACTTCAATCCACAACTGGTACGCCGGGCCATACCCGCGGCATGGGAGGTCGCCACCCCGCAGCAGTTCGCCGCTGCCCGGGTCACAGGGATCGATGCCACGCTCCGTCGCATCCTCGGCGCGGAGGTCACCTCACCGGCGATGATCCGCGCAGCGGAACTGGCCCGCGTGGCAGCCGAGGTGACGGTGGATCACCCGCAGGGCCGCCCCCTCTTCGCCGCGCACGCCGCATTGCCTTGGCCGAGCGCTCCCCACCTCGTGCTCTGGCATGCGCAGACCCTGCTGAGGGAGTTCCGCGGCGACGGTCACGTGGGGACACTGCTGACCGCCGGACTGAGCGGGATCGAAGCTCTCGTCACGCATGGCGCCGCAGGCGACGTCGACGCAGGGGTGCTGCGCGACTCGCGGGCATGGACGCCGAAGCAGTGGGACCAGGCCGTGCACAGTCTGCGTGAGCGTGGATGGCTCGACGACGGACCACACCTCGCCCTGACCGAGGACGGTGCGCGGCGCAGGGCGGAGATCGAGCACTCCACCGACAGGCTGGCTGCCCTCCCGTACCTCACGCTCGGCCCCGCGGCCTGCGCGGAACTGCGTTCGCTGGTGAGGCCATTCAGCCTTGCGGTGGCCAAGGAACTCATGCCATGGGCAGTCGGCCGCCTGAGCGAAGGGAGCGCATGAGGCAGGGGGGCCGTGGTCGGGAGGCTGACAGTGCGTGCACCGCATCCCGACACCAGCACGCGCAAGGGTACGGAAGCGGTGCATGTTTACGCTCCGTGCCGAGAGCCGCTGCCTCCGGGGACTGCAAAGCAAGCGGCTCTGATCCGTAGTCGGTGGTGACGCTGCTACGTGCCGCCGACCTCACCCGCGTGGTCATCCACTCGGAGACCAGACCCCGAACTGCGAGCCGTCAGGTCAGCCACCGGCCTTCTTGTCGAACCAACCGGACAACCGGGCGAAGGTCGAGCCGGTAACGAGGATGCCGAGAGGAACGATCGTGAACCAGACGGCATCGGCTTTCATGGCCGCGAGCAGGGCGATGGCGCCGATGGCCAGCGCCAGGAGCAGGAGCATGCCCAGAAGGACACGAATCTTGGAAACCAACGGATGACTCTCCAACGTTCAGCTGGGCTTCATGACCAAACAGCGTTCGCTCCCCGTTGGACCGCCGGCGACGGTTGTCCTGTAGGAAGGCTGCAAGCTCCCGGCGACACCACGGTTCCGTCAGGAAGCTCATGGGCCATTCTTCCAACGCTGCCTTCCGAAGGCACCAGTAGAACTACGTAATCGCATACGTAGGTTCACCGACCGGGGCGGGCCAAGCAGCGGCCAAGCGCACGGTGAGCCGTTATCGACCCACCTGTCGGCTGGCCCGCTGTCGGCTGGCCCGCTGGCCCGCTCGTCCGCTGGCCCGAAGGCGCGGTGGCGC
The DNA here is from genome assembly GCF_042880855.1 of Streptomyces sp. NPDC058291. Lineage (NCBI taxonomy): Bacteria > Bacillati > Actinomycetota > Actinomycetes > Kitasatosporales > Streptomycetaceae > Streptomyces > Streptomyces sp. NPDC058291. The sequence continues at coordinate 225,524 of NZ_JBHVYK010000001.1, read as the reverse complement.
GGGCTGACGCGGGCGACGGCATCCGGCCGGCGTCGTCGAGTCTGTGCGGCATCGCCTCGCGGAGGCGGGCCCGGACATCGGTTCGTGACCAGCTCGCGAGTCCGCGGTGGGTCCTGGACACCCGTGTGGACCAGCCGACTCCGCCGTAGCGGCCCGATGGCCAGATCAACGGCCGGCTCATCACGTAGAACGCGTTCACAGGGGTACCTGCGTCGTCGACAACACGGCCGGACAGTGCCGTGAGGCGTTGGACGGAGGTCTCTGGCGTGCCCGTTATGCCGCCGCCCGCGGCGGTTATGGCTCGTCATGACGGTCATGCCGTCCCCGAGCACGGAGGAAAACGATGTCGAAGCCAAACCCGCTCAAAGCCGCAGCCGAGAAGGTGGCCCAGGCCGTGAGCGACGACGGTCCAGCCGAAGGCGTCCCCGGCGCTCCGTCGTCTGGGAATGTCCCGGTGGAGGAGCCCGTCGAGCCGCGCGAGCCGCTCCCGCCCAAGCCGGACCAAGGCACCCCGGAGACTGTCAGCCCCACGGGTCAGCCGACGGGCGCGGAGCCTACCCGCAAAGCGCAGAGCGGCCCCTACCTGACCACTGCCCAGGGCACGCGGCTCCCCGACAGCGATCACTCCCTCAAGGCCGGTCCCCGGGGACCGGTTCTCCTGCAGGACCACCACCTGCGCGAGAAGATCATGCACTTTGACCACGAGCGCATCCCCGAGCGCGTGGTGCACGCCCGCGGGGCCGGCGCCCACGGGGTCTTTCAGGCCTACGGCACCGCCGAGAACGTCACGCGTGCCGCGTTCCTGCGCAAGGACACCGAGACCCCCGTCTTCGTGCGCTTCTCCACCGTTCTGGGGTCGCGCGGATCCGCCGACACGGTGCGCGACACCCGCGGTTTCGCCACCAAGTTCTACACCGAGGAAGGCGTGTTCGACCTCGTCGGCAACAACATGCCGGTCTTCTTCATCCAGGACGCCATCAAGTTCCCCGACGTCATCCACGCCGGCAAACCGCACCCGGACCGGGAGATCCCCCAGGCCCAGAGCGCACACGACACCTTCTGGGACTTCGTCTCCCTGCACACGGAGGCCCAGCACCACACCCTGTGGAACATGTCCGATCGGGGGATCCCGCGCTCGTACCGGACGATGGAGGGCTTCGGGGTCCACACCTTCCGCCTCGTCGACGCGCAGGGCGAGACGACGCTGGTGAAGTTCCACTGGAAGCCGAAGCTGGGTGTGCACTCCCTGGTCTGGGAGGAAGCCCAGATCGCCGGCGGTGTGGACCCCGACTTCCACCGCCGCGACCTCGCCGACGCTATCGAGAGCGGCGCCTACCCGCAGTGGGAGCTCGGCATCCAGGTCTTCCCGGACACACCGGAACAGACTTTTGAGGGCATCGATCTCCTCGACCCGACGAAGATCGTCCCTGAGGAACTGGCGCCGGTGCAACCGGTCGGCCTGCTGACTCTCAACCGCAACCCGAGCAATTTCTTCGCTGAGACGGAACAGGTCGCCTTCCACGTCGGCCACCTGGTGCCCGGCATCGACGTCACCGACGATCCGCTGCTGGCGGGCCGGCTCTTCTCCTACCTGGACACGCAGATCACACGTCTGGCCGGCCCCAATTTCAACCAGATCCCGATCAACCGGCCGCACGCCCCCGTCAACGACATGTTGCGCGACGGCTTCCACCAGCAGGCCGTGCACAGCGGAGTGGCTCCGTACAAGCCCAACTCCCTGGACGGCGGCTGCCCGTTCTTCGCGGGGGCCGACACCGGCGCCTTCATCGAGACACCGGTCACCGTGCCCGCCGGGCGCAAGGTACGTGAGGCACCGGCCAGCTTCGCCGACCACTTCAGCCAGCCCCGGCAGTTCTGGCTGAGCATGTCCCCGGTGGAACGCGAGCACATCATCGCCGCCTACACCTTCGAGCTGGGCAAGTGCTGGAGCAACGCCATCAAGGAACGGCAGCTGCGCGCACTGGCCAACATCGACGCCGAGCTGTGCGCCCGGGTGGCCGAGGGGCTCGGGCTGCCCGCCGTGGAAGCCGACCAGCCGCCGGCCGACGTGCGGCCGAGCCCGGCCCTGTCCCAGGTCGGCGGGGAATGGCCCGCCGACGGCCGGATCATCGGTATCGTCGCCGACGGCTCAGCCGACACCGAGGGCGTGCGCGCACTGCGCCAAGCCGTGCTGGACGCCGGCATGGTCCCGCTGGTCGTCGCACCGTCCGGCGGCACGCTCGGCGCGGACAGCGACGTTACCGTCCAGCGGACCTTCGCCACCGCGCGCTCGGTCGAGTTCGACGCTCTCGTCATCGCGGGAACGCCCGGCCTCGCCGGCGACGCCTACGGTGCCCGGGACGCCAAGGCGGGCATCCCCGGACGCGGTCAGGCGGTGCTCGACGCCCGCCTGCCGCTCCTGATCTCCGAGGCGTTCCGGCACGCCAAGCCCGTCGGCGGCTGGGCGGGCGCCCAAGCGGTCCTGGAAGCGGCCGGAGTACCGGTGGATGCCCCCGGCGTCGTTCTGGCGGAGGGAGGCGAGCAGGTGCTGACGGAGATGACTCCGCTGCTCGCCCGTCACCGGGTCTGGGATCGCTTCCCCACCGCCGTCTGACCCCTCAGTTCAGCTCGGGCCCGCTGTCGTCCGGACGGCGGGCCCGAGTACGGACGCCCCTTTTCCTGCTTGACGGTGTCGTACAAGCTTGACGGTGTCGTACGAGCGGTCCAGATCGTCCAGGTCGGTTGCGTCACCCTGGCCGCCGGTGACGTTGCGGCCGATCAGTTCGACGGCGTCGTCCAGTGCTTCCTGCCGCCGGGTTTGGATGAAGACGTGCGCTCCTTCCTCGACGAACAGTTCGGCGCCGGCCGGCCGGCGGGCCAGGGGCGGGAGCCACGATGTCGAGGATGCCGGTGCCAGGGACCGCGAGCAGCCGCATCGAGTGTGGTGCACGTCACATCGACCTCATGTCACGAACGGGTCCGCAGCTTCCATCCACTGGTCGTCAACAGCGAGCGATGGAAGGCAACGCGATGAGGGCGTCCAGCCCGCCGACATGCGCGCCGAGCTCGTCGAGATCAACGGCGGCCCGGGCATGGTGTTCAGCGCCCCGGACCGGGTGATCGCCACCACCGGTCACCTTCGACTTCGACGCCCACGGTCGTATCACCGCCATCCACAACGTCGCCAACCCCGACAAGCCCCACGCCATCACGGACGGCGTCGCGCACGACGTCGTGACGCGGTGAGCGGGATCCACCCTCGGTTGGCGACCGAGAGCCGACCCAGAAGGGTTCGCTCACTCAGCGGCGCGAGTTGTCGCATGGCCGAGTGGGGCGGTGGTAGGCCGCGATCAGGTGCCTCGATCCGCCAGTGGCAGGCACCACGGCCGCCCGCCGCCAGGACCGTTGCCGATCCCGCCCGCGGACACATGCCCATCGGCATCGGTCCCACCCGCCAGCGCTTCGAGTTCGCCCTGCCGCCGGGCGAGAGCCGCGAGGAGAGGGCCGACCCGGAGGCCGCCTGGCGGCTCCTGCGCGAGTACCCCGACCTGGGCCCGGACGACGTGCCGATCACCCGGCAGCACACCGACGGCCGGCCCCGTCGCTCGATCAGCTCCTCAGGGCGTCCACGACCCGAGCATGTTCTTCATCGCATCCGTCATCGCGAACTGCAGCAGCGGACCGTAGGTGATGCGTCCGACGCCGAGGCGGCGGAAGCGCTCGGGATCGTGCTTGACGGGATGGGCCGTGGAGTTCACGGGAACGGCTATGGCGCCGGTCACCGCCGCGAGCAGGTCGTCGTTGTCCTGAATACCCACCGGGTAGACGCTGTCGGCGCCGGCCCGCTCCAGGGCCCGCAGTCGCTCGATCGCTTCGTCGAGGACGGCGGAGGCATCCTCCGCGTGCAGGAAGAGGTCGGTGCGCCCGTTCACCCAGACCGGAACTCCGGCGTCGTCGGCGGCCGCGCGCAGGCCGGCGATGTAGCTCGCGTGTTCCTGCGTGCTGCGCACGCGGCCGCCGTCCGAGTGGACGGTGTCCTCGACGTTGAGACCGGCGCCGCCGACCTCGATGAGCCCGGCGATGAGATCCGCGGGCTTCTGTCCGTATCCGGCCTCCAGGTCCACGGACACCGGGACGTCGACCGCGGCGATGATCGGCCTGACGGCGGTGAGCACCTCCTCGAAGGTCTGTCCTTCGTGGTCGTCGGCTCCCCGGGAGTCGGCGAGCGGATGACTGCCGATCGTCAGCGCGGGGAACCCGACGGCCGCTGCCGTCCGCGCCGACCAGACGTCCCAGACGGTCGGCAGCACGAGCGGCTTGTACTCGGCGTGCAGTTGCTTGAGGCGTTGAGCGCGCTCAACAGTGGTGCGAGAGTCCATGTCACGGACGCTACACCTGGATTGACACAAAGAAGGTGTCGGACGGGTCCACCTCGCCATCCGCTCGGCTGTGAAGACGCGGCGGCCGGCCCATGTCTGGACGCCCGAAGCCCTGAAGCACTGAATGAGATGTGCGGCGTCGCCCAGACCGGGCGGCGGCCGCCGCAACAGCGAACCGGGATGGTGCAGGTCGTGCACCCGGGTCAGGAACGCGAAGGAGCGGCGCCGCGGCGGCGCGTCCACGTCGAGCTGCCCGGAGTGGAGGACGTGACGTCCACCCGGCGCCGCCAGCACCGCGCGCAGGCGAACGGGCGGAGCCGACGATCGCGGCCGGGGCGTCGACCGGGGCGAGATCCCGCCACGGGTCGAAGAAACGGACCCGGTCCTCGGAGCCGGCGGGACCGCCGACCACGTCCCAGGCCGGGAGGCCTCGGGGCCAGGACGTCGGGTGGTCGAGGCGACGCGCGCTGCGGCACGGGCACGGCCGAGGCCATTCGGAGGCGCTGTGGTGGCGTCTGCCGTGGGGGAGCCCGCAGGCTGGATACGGACGCACCGCCGCGCACCGCGCGGGCTGGAATCTGGGAGGACCATGTGACCGCTTCGTCGCCCGGGAACGACACACCGCCCGCGCGGTACGACGACCTGCGTGCCCTGGTGATCAACTGCACCCTGAAGCGCTCGCCGGAGACGAGCAACACCCAGGGGTTGATCGACCGCAGCACCGCCATCCTGGACGCGCAGGGAGTTCAGGTCGACGTGGTACGGGCCGTGGATCACGACATCGCGACTGGTGTGTGGCCCGACATGAGGGAGCACGGCTGGGAGACGGACGCCTGGCCCGAGCTGTACCGGCAGGTCATGGCGGCCGACATCCTGGTGCTGGCCGGCCCCATCTGGCTGGGCGACAACAGCTCCGTGACGAAGCAGGTGATCGAGCGCCTCTACGCCTGCTCCAGCCTCCTCAACGACGCCGGGCAGTACGCCTATTACGGCCGCGTCGGCGGCTGCCTGATCACCGGCAACGAGGACGGCGTCAAACACTGTGCGATGAACGTGCTCTACAGCCTGCAGCACCTGGGCTACACGATCCCGCCCCAGGCGGACGCCGGGTGGATCGGCGAGGCGGGCCCCGGCCCGTCGTACCTCGACCCGGGCTCGGGTGGCCCGGAGAACGAGTTCACCAACCGCAACACCACCTTCATGACCTGGAACCTGCTGCACCTGGCCCGTGTGCTGAAGGACCTGGGGGGCATCCCCGCTTACGGCAACCAACGCACGGCCTGGGACGCCGGCTGCCGCCGCGACCACGAAAATCCCGAGCACCGGTAGCGGGATGCCGATGTCGGGCGGTGGGCGGAATCCGGGTGCGGCCCCACCCGGTGGGCCGGCGCGCCGGGGACCGGACGAGAAGCGTGCGCGGGAGTGGTGGAAGCGCGCGCGGACCGGTGGGGCGGCCGCGGTGGCGTCGCTGTCCGCCGGTTCCCGTACTGCGGCACTCCGTGTGAGCCAGACGCCACCGCCGCCGGGGCCGTTCCAGCCAGGGTTCTGGCGCAGTCCGATCCGCGGGCCCTGGCTGACGTCGGTGTTCGGCCTGGTCCTCCTGATCTGTATTCCACTGCTGTTCGCCACCGGACTGCTGTCCTACGCGTCCTACAACCCCGGTCTGAGTCCGCTCAACGACCAGACCCCCGACAAAGGCGTGCTGGGCTTCTACCTCTTCAGCTGGCCCACGCATCCGTACTGGCTCTACCGGCTGGTCCAGAGCGTCCACGTGACCCTGGGCGTGGTCCTCGTCCCGGTCCTGCTGGCCAAGCTGTGGTCGGTCATCCCGAAGCTCTTCGCATGGCCTCCGGTGCGCTCCGTCGCCCACGCGCTTGAGCGGCTGTCCCTCCTGATGCTGGCCGGCGGGGTCATTTTCGAATTCGTCACCGGCATCCTCAACATCCAGCTCACCTACGTCTTCCCGGGCTCCTTCTACCGCCTGCACTTCTACGGCGCCTGGGTGTTCATCGCCGCATTCGTCGTCCATGTGTCTCTCAGACTCGGCCGGATGACGCGGGCCCTGCGCTCGCGCAGCCTGAGTGCCGAACTGCGCACGGACCTTGCCCACACCGTGCCGGAACCGGCCGACCCCGACGGCCTGGTCCCGGCTGCCCCTGCCCGGCCGACGATGACCCGTCGCGGCGCCCTGGGCATGGTGGGCGGGGGATCACTGCTCCTCCTCGTCGTGACCGCCGGGCAGAGCATCGGCGGCCGGCTGCGCGCCACCGCGCTCCTCGCACCGCACAACCGCGACCCCGGCAGCGGCCCGAACGCTTTCCAGATCAACAAGACGGCGGCCGCCGTCGGCGTCACGCCGGCGCTGGTCGGCCCGGACTGGCGGCTGGAGATCCATGGCCGGGGACCGGCCCTGGTCCTCATGCGCGAGCAGCTGCTGGCGATGCCCCGGCACGCGGCAGCACTGCCGATCGCCTGCGTGGAGGGATGGTCCACCGAGGACCAGCACTGGAGCGGCCCGCGGTTGGCCGACCTCGCCGCCCTGGTCGGCATGCCCGACGCGGGAAGTGTTCTGGTCCAGTCCATTCAGCCCTCCGGCCCCTTCACGAGGGTGGTGCTGCGCGGCAACCAGATCCGCGATCCCCGGGCACTGCTCGCCCTCCGCGTCAACGGCGCCGACCTGTCACTCGACCACGGGTACCCGGCCCGCGTCATCGTTCCGGCCAACCCGGGCGTGAACAACACCAAGTGGGTTCACCGGCTCACTTTCAGGACGTGACCATGGCGCGATTCGTCCGCTGGTACGGCTCCGGTCCCCTGCACCTCCTCGTCCTGTTCGCGTCGTTCACCCTCACCGGTTACGCCGTGGTGCGCCTGTTCGCCGTCCAGCCGCTGGAGGTGGCGATCTGGTTCGTCGGAGCGGCGATCCTCCACGACCTGATCCTGCTGCCTCTGTACTCGCTGGCCGATCTGTCGGCACTCTCCGTGCTGCGGCACCGCACCGCTGACGTTCCGTCGGCGCCGTGGATCAACCACCTGCGCGTCCCCGCCTTCCTGTCCGGTCTGCTCCTGCTGGTCTGGTTTCCCCTCGTCTTCCGTCTCGCGCTTCCCTACCCCGGTGACACGGGCCTGTCCGACAGCGTCTACCTCGGGCGATGGCTGGCGATCACGGGCGTGCTCTTCACCGCGTCCGCCGTTGCCTTCGCGTTCAGGCTTCGCCGTGGCCGGCGCCTCGGCCGCGCCGACGGGAAGCGGTCGGCCTCAGGAGATGGCGCCGCACCGTGACGACCGCCGCGGAGGAGTTGCAGGCGCCGACGACGTAGCGGCAGCCCGCAGTACGGGTGTGTGACCACCGTCGTGTCGAGCCGCGAGCAGCCTTCGTGCTCTTGAGGCTGCGGCCGCAGCCAGAGGGGTAGGAAGAGAGCGAACCGGCTGGGTCCGCGACACGTTCGGGCCCCGCGTCATCCGCCCGCTCCCGCCTTCCGGCGCGCCTCCTTACGATGCGGTTCTCCAGCGCGCCGAAGTCACGCCGATGCGGCGCGACACCGTTCGGCGACGGGTGGTGGTCGTACAACGCCTCTGCCCCGCCCGGACAGCGTCCGGGCGGGGCAGAGGCGTTGGGTGAGCGCAGAGGCGCATCAGGCGTCTGCGGCCCTCCTTGGCGAGGACGCGCAGCGCTGCGGAACGGTCCGGGTCGAGGTGGCGACCTCAAGACCCGCACCACCCCGAGCGGCTCTGTCAGGGGTTCTGCGTCAGCAGGGGAAGGTGCCGCTGTAGAGGGCATGTCCGTAGGAGGAGCTTCCGGAGCCGGAGCCGAAGCCGTAGATGCCGTCGTCGCTCCACACCGCCTCGCGCCGGATCCGCGGCGGCCGCAGGTCGAGCGACCACCATCCCCGTGAGCAGCAGTCCTGAAAGCGTCAAAGCCGCGGCGCGTACGGAGGCGACGCCGGCACGCGAGTGTGAGGTAGGCACGAGGCCGAACTCTGGTGACACGATCCGGAAACGGCGTGTACGGCAGCTGAACGCCACCTGCTGGCCAACGGAACGGCCTGCGCTTCCAGCGTCGCCGCAGGTGAGATGCGGTCGCGGCGGCCGGTTGCGCCATCTCTCGTCTCCCTACGACCTCTCCTCTCCCTACAACTCCTCCGGCTCGTCGATGGCAACCCATGCCTTCCGCCCAGTCTGCCCGTCGGCAAGCCGGGTGCGCGTACGTCCCCGACTACCGGCCCGACCATGGCAGGTCAGCGCACTACGGCACCTCGTCAGGGGCTGTGCGGCGAACTCCTGGCGCACCTCCGGTAGCAGCGCAGCCGGACACTGGCTGCACCGGATCCCGTGTCGTACGGGCTGCCGTAACGGCCGCTCACCGTCCGCAACGGATCTCACCGAGACCGGCGATGCCGCCGGTACGGCCGGTACGGCAGGGAAATGTGAACCAGTTCCGCGCATCAGGCGGCGACGAGCTCCTGCTCGCGGTCCGGCGTTTTGACGTTGGGCTTCTTGTTCGGCAGCGACAGCCGGAAAACCTTGTGCCACGCGGAGAACACCTGCTTGGGCAGCGACCCGGTGACGTACTCCAGCTCGTACTTCTCGAACAGCGCGCGCACCTTCACCGCGACCTCGGCGTACCGGTTGCTCGGCAGGTCCGGGAACAGATGATGCTCGATCTGGTGCGACAGGTTGCCGGTCATGAAGTGCATGGCCTTGCTGCCGCTGATGTTGGCCGAGCCCATCATCTGGCGCAGGTACCACTGGCCGCGCGTCTCGCCCTTGATCGACCGGCGCTCGAAGACCTGCACGCCCTCGGGGAAGTGCCCGCACATGATCACCGAGTGGGACCAGACGTTGCGGACCAGGTTCGCGGTGAACGTGGCGGCGAGCGTGGTGAGGAACGACGGGCCCGACAGCAGCGGGTGGATCACGTAGTCCTTGAGCACCTGCTTGCGGATCTTGCGGCCCACGGCCTTGGCCTGCGCGCGGAACTCCGGGCTCTTGCGGCGGCGCTTGTTGAGGTTCTTGCCGAGCTCCAGGTCGTACGCGGCGATGCCGTACTCGAAGAAGCAGGCGTTGATGAAGTTCCACAGCGGCTGGCCGAGGTGCAACGGGTGCCACTTCTGGTCCTCGTCGACGCGCATGATGCCGTAGCCGAGGTCGTTGTCCTTGCCGATCACGTTGGTGTACGTGTGGTGCAGCTCGTTGTGCGAGTGCTTCCACTGCTCGGCCGGCGAGACGTGATCCCAGTCCCAGGTGGTGGAGTGGATCTTCGGGTCCCGCATCCAGTCCCACTGGCCGTGCAGGACGTTGTGGCCGATCTCCATGTTGTCCATGATCTTCGCCACGGACAGGCCGGCGGTGCCGAGCAGCCACGCGGGCGGGAAGATCGAGAACAGCAGCACGCCCCGGCTGACCAGCTCGAGCTTGCGCTGCGACGAGATGACCTTGCGGATGTAGGCGGCGTCCTTCTCGCCGCGGCCGGCGATCACCTCGTCGCGGATGGCGTCCAGCTCGCGGCCTAGCTCCTCGATCTGCTCCGCGGTCAGGTGGGCGGTGGGGTCGATGGCGGTCAAGGTGCTCCTACCGTTCGATGTCGCAGGGGCCCGCCGCGGCGGACACGCAGGTCTGGATGAGGACGCCCGGCTCGGCTTCGGTGATCTCGCCGGTGCGCAGGTCACGGACGGCGCCCGCCTTGAGCGGCGTGACGCAGCCGAAGCAGATGCCCATGCGGCACCCGGACGGCATGAGCACGCCGGCCTCCTCCCCGACGTCCAGCAACGGCGTGGCGCCGTCCGCGTCGGCGGTCTTGCCGGTGGCGCTGAACGTGACCTCGCCGCCGTCGCCGGCGACGACGATGCTGGGGCGGAAGCGTTCGGTGTGCAGGCGCTCTTGGACGCCGTGCTCGCTCCAGTGCACCTCGGCGGCGTCGAGCAGGCCCGCGGGCCCGCAAGCCCAGGTCTCGCGCTCGGCCCAGTCGGGCACGAGTTCGTCGAGACGGGCGATGTCGAGCATGCCGTCCGTGTCGGTGTGCACCTCGGTGAGCCGCAGCTTCTTGTCCGCGACCAGATCGTGCAGCTCGTTGCGGAAGATCACGTCTTGCGGCTGTGGCGCGCAGTGGACCATGACGACGTCGTCGAACTCGATGTCGCGCAGCATGCCCATCACGGGCGTGATGCCGCTGCCGGCCGTCAGGTAGAGCACCTTGGCGGGCTTGGCCTGCGGCAGCACGAAGTCACCGGTCGCCTGGTCGAGCTGAATCAGCGTGCCCGGTTTCGCCCTGCGGACCAGATGGTTGCTGACCTTGCCGTCCGGGAGCGCCTTCACGGTGATCGTGACGCGGCCGTCCCGGCGGTTTGTCGGCGAGGTGATGGAGTAGGCACGCCACAGGCGCACCCCGTCGACGTCGACCCCGATCCGCACGTACTGACCGGCCGTGTGGCCGCGCCAGCCCCGTCCCGGCCTGATCACGATGGTCGCGGCGTCCCCCGTCTCGGGGAGCACGGCCTCGATGCGCCCACGCAGGTCAGCGCCCGCACGCAGCGGGCTGACCAGGTCGAGGTAGTCCGACGGCAGCAGCGGCGTCGTGACCATCTCCAGCAGTTTCCGCGCCCTGCCGCGGAGGGCTGTACTCGTCATGACTCCAGCTTGCTGCGCCTCAAGGCGTAAAGTCCTGACCGCAGGACGTAAATCTGGTCGGCTGAATTGTTCGCAGGGAACAAAAACGTGAGCCATGCAATCCGGAGGGCCAGCGAACTGGCCCTTGATGAGACGACGGTCACCGCACTTCGGACCGCGCTGACGACCACCGCCGACGAGATCGTCCAGGCGATCATCGACGAGGTCCCCTCCTACGCCAACGCCCTTTCGGGCAGCATGGGCGCCACCATCCGCCGAGCCGTCCGCACCGCCCTGGGGCACTACCTGGACCTGGCGAGCGGGAAGACCACAGGCGGCGACGGCGGTGACGCAGCCTACGAGCTGGGCCGCGGCGAGGTGCGCGACGGCCGTTCGATGGACGCCCTGCTCAGCGCCTACCGCGTCGGCGCCCGTGTGGCCTGGCGATGCCTGGCAGCGGGCGCCGTACCCGCAGGTCTGCCCGCCGCAGAGGTCGCCAAGTTCGCCGAGCTGACCTTCGCCTACATCGACGAGCTCTCCGCCGCGAGCGCCGCGGGCCACGCCGACGAACTGGCCGCCCGAGGCAGGGCCCACGAGCGCCACCTGGAACACCTGGCCCGCGACCTCCTCGCCGGCGCGAGCCCGGACGGGCTGCTGGCCTCTGCTCAACGGGCCGGGTGGCAGCCTCCGGTCTCGCTGACCGCGGTCCTGCTGCCCGCCGCCCAGGCCCGGCCCGCCTACCGCGCGCTCGACCCGAGCACCCTCGTCCTCGACGATCTGCCGGACGCCACCGGTGTACTGCTCGTCCCCGATGCCGACCGAGCACATCTCTCGCGGCAGCTGACCGACCGCACCGCCGTGGTCGGCCCGCCCCGCCCATGGACTCGTGCGTCCGCCTCGTACGCGCGAGCCGTACGCGCGCGCTCCCTCTCCTCTGATATTCGCGACACCGAGGACCACCTGCCCGAGCTGGTGCTGAGCGCCGACGCGGACGCTTTCGCAGACCTGCGTGCCCGAGCCCTCGCACCGCTGCGGACCTTGCCTGTCGCGACCGCACGGCGACTGGAGGAGACGTTGCGCGCGTGGCTGCTGCACCAGGGCAGGCGGGACGAGGTGGCGGCGGCGTTGTTCGTCCACCCCCAGACCGTCCGGTACCGGATGTCGCAGCTGCGGGAGCTCTTTCCGGATCTCGCATCGCCGCACCGGGTCCTTGAACTGACGCTGGCGGTCGGTCTGCGGGTCAGCTGACGCGTACGTCGACCGTCCACGACCGCGTCCGCGAGCGGTCCAGGAAGCGCGCCTCGCGGGGAGCTGTCCCCGGCGCGGTGCGTGCTGTACCCGGACGTGGCCGGGCCGTGCGCTAGAAGGTCAGGTTCCAGGCGTCGATCTTGCCGGTGTCGGAGGCGGCGTTGTCGTTGACGCGCAGCTTCCAGGTGCCGTTCGCGACCTCCGAGGAGGCGTTCACGGTGTAGGTCTGGGCGATGTCGTCGGCGCTGCCGCCGGCGTGGTTGTGCAGCGTGTAGACGGTGCCGTCCGGGGCCACCAGGTCGACCTTCAGGTCACCGGTGTAGGTGTGCTTGATGTCCACGCCCACCTTGAGGGTGGCCGGGGCGTTGCCGGTCACACCGGTGACGGCGATCGGGCTCTCCACGGTCGCGTTGTCGTTGACGGCGAAGTCCGCGAGGTTCTCGAAGTACTTGCCGGTCGGCGGGGTGGTCCCGACGGCCTTGAGGGCGTCGATCTGTCCTTCGCCGAAGAACGAGTTGTCGGCCGTCGTGCCCGTGCAGCGGCTGTCCGAGGGGCAGGCGATGTCGTTGGCCTGCTCGGCCAGCTTGGCGCGGAGCTGTGCCGGGGTGATGCCCGGGTTGGCGCTGGCGACGAGTGCCGCCACGCCGACCACGTGCGGGGTGGCCATCGAGGTGCCGCTCTTGCTGCCGTAGCCGCCGCCGGGGACGGTGGAGTACACGCTGCTGCCCGGCGCCGCGACGTCGATGACACCCTGACCATAGTTGGAGAACGAGGCCTTGGTGACGCCCGTGCCGTTGGCCGCGACCGTGACCACGCCCGGCAGCTCGGTCGGGATGTCGAGGCAGGCGTTGGTGATGGTGCGGGTGACCGGTGTCGAGTCGTTCGGGCTCGCGGAGTCGGTCGTCTTGTGGGCGAGGTCGTAGTCCTCGTTGCCCGCGGCGGCGACCTGGAGGGAGCCCTTGCCCTCGGCGTACTCCTGGGCGCGCTTGACGCCCTCGATGATGGCGGCCTGGTCGATGTTGTCCGGGCAGTTGAACTGCCACGGGTCCGTGAAATAGCTGTTGTTGGTGACCTTGAAGCCGTGGTCACCGGCCCAGACGAAGCCGCAGACGGTGTTCTCGGCGAAGAAGAAGGAGTTGCCCGGCTCGGCGACCCGGACCGCGGAGATCTTCACCCCGGGGGCCACGCCGACGACGCCCTTGCCGTTCTTGGCCGCGGCGATGGTGCCCGCTACGTGGGTGCCGTGCGTGTCGACGTCCCGCCAGGCGCCGGCACGGGTGTCCGGCTTGCCGTAGGCGCAGGAGACCGAGTCGGCCGCGTTGAAGTTGGGCGCCAGGTCCTGGTGCCGGTCGTCCACACCGGTGTCCAGGATGCCGACCTTGACGGAGGCGGAGCCCGGGTTGACGGCCCAGGCCTGGTCGGCCTTGATCTGGCTCATGTCGGCCCGGACCGGTTCTCCGGCCGGGGTCGAGGCCTGGGCCGGACTGGCCGGGAGCGCTGGGTTGTAGGCGTCGGCCGGGACGTCCGAGGTGCGCGTGGCGCCGACCTGCTGCACGCCGGCGACGCCGCGCATGGCGGCCGCGAATCCGCTGGACGCCGAGTGGGCGACGATCACGCCGATGGCGTCGAAGTTCGAGAAGACGGTGCCGCCGTTGGCCGCGATGGCGGAGCGGACCGCCGAACTGTCACCGGGGGTGGTGATCACGAGGTAGGCACGCGTGCCGGCCACCCAGGTCGCACCCTGGGAAGCGGGCACGGCGGCCGTCGCGTGGGCCTTGGCGGCCGGCGCGGTGGAGGGGGCGACGGGGAGCGTGCCCGCGAGGGCGCCAGGGGCGCCGAACCCGAGGGCGGCGCCGAGCGTGGCCGCCAGCACCAGCGTGCGTCGAGGGCGGCTGGATATGTGGGGTATCAATGCGTCCTCCGGAGACGGCCCGGCCGTGCTGAGGGCACCGGCCGGGCCGTACGAAACGAGTGGTGGACGCAAGATGTCAGACGTGTGCCCCTGTGCGGAAGTACCTTTCCGCGCCGGGACGTTATAGGGGCATGGCTGAAAAAGGACGTATGTCGAGCATCGGGGTCGGGATGCACCGGGAACTCGGCGACGTCGACCGCGTCCTGGCGTACGCCTCGGCCTGGACTCGCGCTCGGCCCACCAGGACGACATCACGCTTTCAAAGGCAGTAGCACGTTTCGACGGTGTTCGAAAGGATGGCTGGTTTCCACGGGAGGCGCCTACGGTGTGACGCGAAGAGGTCGACCACGACGAGTTGCATCGGTCGACCGAGTGGCGGTTTCTCACGGGCGTCTGCTCGAACTGGCGTCACAGTGGGGCCCCGGACAGGGAGACTTCTGGATGCAATTGCTCAAAAAGCACGTGACCCGTACAGCTGTGGCTCTCGCCCTTAGGGCTGTCCCGCAATGATCTGCGGTGTGCGACAGCCTCTATCCCACAAGGGTGAGGTTGTGTAGGCGGGCGATGCCGAGCATGGCGTGGTGAACTCCGTCGCCCTTGAGGCGGCAATCGCGAAGGATCTTCCATGTCTTCAAGTGGGCGAAGGCATGCTCAACACGGGCTCGGACCTGTTTGTGCGAGCGTTTGTGCTCCTGTTTCCAGTCGGCCAGTTCCTCGTTGGCGCGGCGACGGTGCGGCATCAGGAGTCCGGTCCCGGGGTAGCCGCCGTCAGCGATCGTCGTGGTGCGGCCAACCGCGGCTTCGGCGCCGGACTCGCCCCACGCCTTGCAGTCGTTGCGGTTGCCCGGCAGTGGCTGTCCGACCACGACGACCAGGCGGGTGTCGGCGTCGATGACGACCTGGTGGTTGGTGGAGTACCGGTAGTTCTTCGACTGTTCGGCGACCTCATGGTCGCGGGTCGGTACGAGGGTGCCGTCCACGATGAGTACGGCGTCCTTCGCGAAGCGGCGCCGAGGTTGCAGTGCCAGCAGCGGCCCAAGGTGATCGATGATGCGGTCGACTGCGGACTTTGAGATGCCGAACAGCAGGGCGAGTTGGCGCATCGTCAAGTTCGTGCGCCAGTACGCCGTGACCAGCAGCGTCCGGTCGTCCAGAGACAATCCCCATGGCCGCCCCCGGTGGTGCGTATCGACACCGGCGCGGCGTAACACCGTCACCAGCTTTCCGAACTGGCGCGGGCTCAGCCCAGTGAACGGGGTTATCCAGGACGACTCCGACGACGTGATCACACCAGCCATAGCAAGATCATCTCGTTCGCGGCCGTCAGCTACGTGACGCCCCTGGATACGGCTCGGACGAGGTGACAACAGCCATCGCGGGAACGGGCCAGCTGGGGTCGGCCGGGACGGGCCGTGCTCAGCATCCCGAACCGCTGAGGAGAACCGTGCGTTGCGATCGGAGCCAAGATCGCTCGGCTACCATCTCGGACACATCGCCGCGGGCGAGGAAGGTTGCCCATGGTTCGTGGCCCTGCCGGCCGAGTCGTTCGATGCGCTTTGCCTCGCGGGACTGGACGGCCTCCAGGGCATCGAGTACGTCTGCCGGCCGTGCCCCGTAGGCGGCGCAAAGGGCGTCGAGGCGGATCCGAAGGGTGTGCTCACCGGCGATCGATGCTCTTCGCTGCTGCTCGACGGGGCGCAGTGGCACGGCGTACCAGGCTAGTTGTGCAAGGTCGTCGAGGGCGTGGCCGGGCGCTGCGAAGTCCCAGTCGATGAAGCCGGCCAGGTGGTCGCTGTTCCAGATGGAGTTCCATGGACCAAGGTCTCCATGCCTGATGATCATGCCGGGACTCCAGGCGTCCTCCTGGCCCTGCCATCGTGCGTCGGCCGGCGGCTGGAAGTCCCGGACAGCGTCGTGGTACTCGCTTAGCCAGCACCCCAGTTCGCTGATTCCGAGGGTCGATCGCAGAGCCGACGGCCAAGGCGAGAACGCGGGTTCGCCGTGCACCAGCGACAGCACCTCATCGGTGCCGTCAGTGCCAAGGACTCGCGGAGCCCGAGTGAAGCCCACCCTTTCCAGGTGGGTCAACAAGGCGTGTACCGCGGACGTCCACTCGCCGACGGGCCGGCGGATCGTCTCTCCGATCCGCCGCACTGTGGTCACGCTGCCCTTGTCCGTAGCGCCATCCGCGATCATTGAGTCAGCGTAGCCTTGCCGCCCACATCAGCGTCATGGACATCGGCGGCCCCAACAGGCAGCGCGACACGCCCAAGGCAAGCACCAACCAGACCTGCTGGGTTGCACTCCCCACGGATGCTGCCAGTTGCGGGACAGCCCTTAGTCCGCACGAGCCCCACCGGGCCAATTTGCAGCCAACCACCGGCCACGCTGTCGGACGATGAAAAAGAGTTCAGAACCCGAGGCTCCGACCTGGGTGCTGAACTCTTTTCTGTGAAGCCGAGACCGAGGAAATGCGCACTGATCTGATCAGTGCGCAGACCTTGGCGTCGAACTTTCGCGAGGTTCCGCTGCAACTGACGCCTCTAGTTAACACATAACAGCGGCTCTGTTCACGAGAACGGGCAGAATGTTCACCACTCGGGGAGGCACCTGCTTCTGGCTCTGTTCGACGGCTTGTCAGCCCCGGCGGTGTTGCTCGCCCGACACGCCCGCTTGAGCACACGGTCTCGACGTGTTCGACCGCAGCGCCTTCCGCACCTCCCGCCCTGTTGGCTGAGGCCGGCGGCCCGGCCCGACCGGACGCGGTGGACGATGACGAGACGGACGAGGCGTCGACGAGGGCCGCATCCACGGCGGCGCACGGCTCGCCGGAGCGCGGGTGGTGGTCCCGAGACCGACCGAGAGTGTGCGTGCCGCGGCCGCCGGCCCGCGCGGGGGTCAGGAGGGGTACCAGTTCAAGTCAACGCTCGCACCGCCGAGTTCGACGTCCCCGGCGTACTGCTTGATGTTCGGCTTGGTCCAGCCGCCAAAGGGCGAGAAGTCGCTGAAGCTCTGCTTGCCGTCATAGTGCGCGTACCACAGGGGGAACGGGCTTCCGCCCGTGTAGCTCCCCATGATCGGGTGCCACTGACTTTTGGAGGTGTAGATGCCGAGGTTCACGCTCAGGTCCTTCGCTCCGTGGACCCAGTCGGCAAAGAACGCGGCGTTGGCCGACTGGCTGCTGCCCCAGTGGGTGCCGGGGCCTTCGACATCGAGCCACACCATGCCGTATCGGGTCTTATTCAGAGCCTGGACGAGCGTCTTCACCTGCCCTGCGCCGTCGCCCTCGGAGAAGCAGGGGAAAGCGTATACGTCGACGTGATTCATGCCTGCGGCCCACGCGTTGGCAAGGTTGTTCTCCACATGGGGATCGACCTCGCCGGTCGACTTGTAGCCGCGCACGATCGCGAACTTGACGCCCTGTGAAGCCATATTGCGGAAGCTGGCCTCGGACGTCAGCGTCGACACGTCGACCCCCTTGACCCCCTTCGTGCCGAGTTTTTCGGTGGATCCCATGACTGCTCCAGACAGAGATGAGTGGAACGACAGCCTGGATGAACACCATCAGTGCGCATCGCAAGCACGTCGAATCGGCATGCTGGGAAGGCGCCGCCCACTTCGCCGAACTTAGATTGTTCGAATCGGGACACCTCCCGGAGTGGTGGACATTTGTGGTCCGTTCTCGTTCTCGTGAACAGAGCAATGGGTGGTTGCGCCAAGGGTAAGTCAGTTTTCCCTCGATAACGCACGTACCGGGCACTTCAGCCATCCGTCAGGCCAACGACCCGCCGAGAGCTTGTCAGAAAGGCCCACTACGTCAAACCCGCCGAAGCCCCTGTGCGAAGTCGAACACCTTGTCCGGGTCGTAGTCGTGCGCGATGGAGCGCAGCCGCCCTAGATTCGGTCCGTAGTAAGACTCGGGCCACTCGGGCAAGGCGGGATCAATGTAGTTGATGTAGCCGCCTCCGATACCCAGGGCCGCCAGGCCAGCCACCACCTCGGCAACACTCTGCGCAGTCTCGACTTCAGACGCCGCCGTGGCAGTAGCGTAGACCTGCGCGGTAGCGAACGCCTTCCGGTGCGGGAATGCGGTCTGCTGGACATCTACATCAGCCACCGCGCCCCCAAGAGGGTCTAGGATGAGCGCTAGGCCCGCGCGTCCGGTGAGCAAAGTGGTAACGGCGGCCGGGTCGCTGGCGGGAGCGCTAAGAACGCGCGACGAGGCGACGAACGACTCCCGATCGGGCCGACCGGCGAAGAAACGCATGGCATTGAAGAAGTCACGGTCTTGCAGTGTCCTGCGGGCGGGCAGTACACCGCAGCGGGAGACCAGGTCATCCAAAAGGGGACCACAGGCGCTGCTCGGCCCAACAAAGCAGCCGGCGACCCGGCAGCCGGGCGGATCACCACCCGCAATGTTGAGGTTTGCCCACAACTCCCGCGGAGCGGAAGCAATCCACGGCTGCCAGGCGCTTAGCACCTCGGTCACCTTCCCCGCCGGGAAGCCCACCACAAACACGGTCAGCGCCGGCGCTGGATCGGTCGAGAAGGTGAACTCCGTGACGATCCCGAAATTGCCGCCGCCACCTCCACGCAGACCCCAGAACAGGTCCGGGGTGCGTGCGGCGGAGGCCGTAAGCCGTCGCCCGTCCGCAGTGACGATTTCCGCGGTCAAAAGGTGGTCGCAGGTGAGCCCGAACTTGCGCTGTAGTACGCCGATTCCGCCGCCCAGGGTCACCCCGGCGACGCCGACGGTGAAACAGGACCCGGCAGGTACGCAGCGGTTCGCCTGTCCAAGTGCGCTATAGAGGTCCCGTAGCGTCGCGCCGGCGCCAACGGTCACGGTCCCCTCCGCTTGAACGCTCACGGCCGACATGCGCCGCATATCCACGACAAGTCCGCCGTGCGGCGCCGAGTAACCGGGGTAGGAGTGCCCACCGCTGCGGGCGGCCAGTGGAACCCGATTCGCGGCCACCAATACCGCGTTGCTGACGTCCAGCGCCGACTCGCACTGCACCACTGCGGCCGGTACATGGTCGTCATGGAGCGGGTTGAACAACTTCCGGGCATCTTCGAAACCGGGGTTTCCCGGCCTTAGCAACGCTCCGTGCAGACGCCGACTCAAATCTTGCCAGTCCACCTGGGCGCCCGATGAATCCGTGGTCGGCTGCGCGGCCCGAGACGGGTGGAACGTAGATTCCCGCGCCATGCTCACCATCTCCTCCGCGGAGTCCGGGGTTATGGGTGGTGCGGATACATTTACGCTAACATGCTGTTACCAGCGTCTCCACCTGTCGCCGCGGTTCGAAGGCGCCGCCCAGGTGATCTTCGCAAACGCCCGCCTATGTCCGAAGGTCGCGGGTGGCTTCGGCCAACAGCCGCAGAGCGGAGTGGCTTTCGCCGCACCACACCGCTGTCACCCTGAGCCCGCACCTACCGGCGCACACGAGACGACGGGCGGACGCCGGAGGCGGAGCTGGCGCGACGCCCCGGTTGGCAGCGGATCGGCTGCACCTTGCGCGTCGGGTTGGTTCTCACCGGATGCCGCCGGATGTCAACCATTCTTTTCCCCAGGAGAGCAGAGCGTCGCCTGCTTCATCGGATAGTTCTGCGTGAAATCGGGTTCGTGCGGGAGTTGGATCAGGCTGTGACACGGTGCAGCACGGTCGCGTCCAGATCCGTGTATGTTGCGCACACCCGGCCCGCACCCCCAGGTCTCCGGTAGCGATGCGTGGGCTTTCGAGGGAGAATAAGAGCAAGTCGGCCTCTTTGTGACGCAGCAGGATGGTTGAACGGGACAACGCGGCAACGGGCTGCGCCAGCGGACGCTGTCGGTGAACTCTGCCCCGCCGGCGACCATGACGCACCAAGGTTCCTCCGCTAGCCCGCGAGTGCTGAAGTCCAAGACTCGGAGTCTGATCTGCTGCCGCTCAGGGAGAAAGTTTTAGTTGGGGCGGGATCCAACTCCGAGCGGGGCGACGGCAGTCTCGCGGCACCACGAGTTTTTCGCCTAACTCCCGCACCCTGCTCGGGAAGGAATAGCGTCATGCCCAACCAACAAGTGGCAGAAAACGGCCTGAGCGGCTTCTCGTTGCATGCCTTCGATGAGTCGTCGTCCCGCGTTGTCGTGCAACTGCAGGAGGAGCAAGCTGCACGTCCCGGCGTCAGGCCGGAGGGGCTTGAATTTGAGCGCGACCTCGATCCCGAGTCGGCGGCGCGTCGCTACCTCGAGCAGGCCCTGAAAAGCGCGAGGACGCCGTCCTTCAATGCTCCGACGGCGAACGGAGTCGACAGCCGGTTCAAGACGATCGGCACGGAAACAATCCCGCTCACCGACACCCGCACGGTGAAGTTCCGTCAGACACTGAACAACATCCCCGTCTACGGCTCACTGGTGACCGTAGAACTCGACAAGGCCAACGATCTGATCGGCATCGACTCAGCCCTCGGCGAGCCCCAGGACGTTGACCCGGTCGCCACCATCTCGGCGGGCGACGCTCTGGCAGCGGCCGCCACCGCGCCGCATGGTTATCTACCCGTCCTGGCCGGTGTGGTTCCTCGCCTGAACCACTACTTCGACGCTACCGCGTCTCGCTGGCGGCTCGTGTACATCCTCGAAGACGTGCCGGTGACCCTGGACCACACGGCAGAACCTCAGTTGGGCCAGGAAAGCACATATGAGCCACCCCGGTTCGTCGACTACGTGGTGGACGCTCACGACGGGCAAATCGTATCCATCCTGCCGCGCACACCCAGCATGACCACTGGTGAGGAGCAAACGGCGACCGACAGCTTCGACGTTAAGCGCACCTTCCTTGCCTCACGGCAAGGCGCAAGCCTGGTCATGAACGACCCCATCCACAACGTGCAAACCTTCGGCTTCAACTTCGGGGACCCCTCCGTCGACAGTGATCGGCTGCCGGGTGACCTGATCACCAATCCGCCCACCTGGACACCGGACGCCGTCAGCGCCCACGCCAACGCCGTCGCGGTATCCGAGTTTCTGCGCAATGTACTGCGACGGGACAACATTGACGGACGAGGCGGTCCCATGCGGTCGACCATCAACTGTGTTGTCGCCGACAGCAGTCCCGGCCCCAAGCAATGGGTCAATGCTTTCTGGGATGGCCAGCAGATGGTCTACGGCCAAGTGCTGCGTGCAGACGGACTACGTTCTCTGTCCGCCAATCCTGACGTGGTGGCGCACGAGATGTTCCACGGTGTCACAGACCACACCTCACGTCTGGAGTACGTATTCCAGTCGGGGGCCCTCAACGAGTCCTACTCTGACATCTTCGGAACGATCGTCGCCAACTCGGAGAAGGAGGATCCCCGCACCTGGGACTGGCTGCTGGGTGAGAACCTACTGCCCGGGGACAAGCCGCTCCGTGACCTGTCGGACCCGCCTCGATTCGGGCAGCCGGCACACATGGATCAGTTCCGCGTGCGGCCTAATACCCGGGCTGGTGATTGGGGCGGGGTGCACGTCAACAGCGGGATCCACAACAAGGCGGCCTTCCACTTGTTCACCGCACAGGCCGATGACGGCTCGCTCAAACTGAGCCCAGCTGAGGTGGCGGCCATTTTCTATCTGGCCCTCACGCAGCGGCTATCACGGACCTCGCAGTTCACAGACAGCCGACGCGCGGTCGTGGCCAGCGCGCGGACTCTGTTCCGAGCACTGCCCGCAGACCAGCTGACCTTCAAGGTCACCGCAGTCGAAGCGGCCTTCACTGCGGTCGGGATCCTTTGAACTTCGCGGCACGTTCTGATCGGAAAGAAGAGCGAATTCACACCGCTCGGGGTGTTCCCGTCTGACGGTCGAACCCTGTTGCCGGAAAAGAGCTACCCGTGGAGATGCACCGGGCTCGTCACGACCAGCGATGGGCGAGGCGGCTCAGGCGTTCTCGTGGGCGACCGGCTAATGCTGACCGCGCATCACCTGCGGCCCTCAGTCAGTATCGGCAGTGGCTCCTGGTGGATGCTCTTCATCCCGGAGTACGACAGCGGCAATAGGTCGTTCGGAGCGAGCTACGTCAGCGATCTGTGTCACTGAGCTTCTACGAGGTGGCCTCCGATCAGGTGACGGTCTGCGAGCCGAAACGGGCGAGGCCCCCGGGCTGTTGATCGCGATGTCTGACGTCTCAATCACGCTGCTCGGGGGCCTCGTTGGTCGTCTATTCTGCCGCACTCGACCTGCCCCATGCGCTCGTGGAGTGGGTCACCATGCTCCTCGTCACCCGTGAGGGCGACCGGCGCTGGAAGCTCCGCCCGGCCCAACGCGCGATGATGGCACTGGTGTACCTGCGTGAACACATCACCCTGGCGAAGATCGCTGCCGGGTTCGGGATCAGCGAGTCCACCACCCACGCCTACACCAGCGCGGTCATCCACCTGTTCGCTGAACGCGCGCCGGGCCTGCTGACGTCCTGCGTGAGAGCAACCCCTTGTCCTGCTGGACGGCACCCTCGCCGAGTGCGACCGGGTCGGCGACTCACGCGCGGACCACTCCCACAAGCACCGCCGGCACGGGGTGAACGTGCAGGTGGTCACCGATCCGGACGGCCGGCTGCTGTGGCTCTCACCCGTGTTGCCCGGCCGGGCACACGACCTGACCGCCGCCCACACCCACCGGAATATCCGTATCTGCGAGCGCCAGCGCGTCCCCATGCTGGCCGATCTCGCCTACCAGGGCGGCGGCTCCTGGGTGACCACGGGCATCAAACGCAGGCCCCTGCAGGAACTCACCCCCGCCGAGAAGACCGTCAACCGGGCCCTGGCCGCGGCAAGGGCACCGGTCGAAGGCGGCGTCGACCGCCTGAAGTCCTGGCGAATCCTCCGCAGATCCCGATGCAGTCCAAACCGCATGACGTCAATCGCCAAAGCCGTCCTCACCCTGGAGCGGCAACGCTGAAGAAGCTCACTGAGCCCTCTTCAACCTCGCTTTCGACGTGTCCAGCTCGGCCCTGCGCCTGCGCAACGGCCGGCCTGCCGCCCGTTCTACTCGGGCAAACACAAGAAGCACGGCATGAACGTGCAGGTCATAGCCGATCCGAAGGGGCGTCTGATGTGGGCTTCACCAGCCTTGGCCGGCGCCGTCCACGACGTCCGGGCCGCGCGCGAGCACGGCATCATCGAGGCACTGGCCGAGGCCAGAATCAGGTGCTGGGCAGACAATGGCTACCAGGGTGCAGGCGGCACGGTCCGTCTCCCTTACCGCGGCCGACGGGACAGCCTCTCCACCGGCCAGCAGGCCGTCAACTGGTCCCACGCGAAGATCCGGGCATTGGTCGAGCAGGCCATCGCCACCCTCAGTCCTGGCGCCTCCTCCGCAAACTCCGCTCGGCTTCCGTCGTCCCGGCCCGCAGACGAACGTCGAAGGTGTAACCCTCATCGCAGAACACCAGGTCAAGGTCCGTGGGTGTCAGCCTTCGGAAGACGATCGCCACCAGATCGCGTCTTCCTCCCAGACGTCCATGTACAGGCAGGTACCGTCCCCGTGCAGATAGGCCTCACCGGGGCCGTTTTTCTCGGTCTCGAGCTGCCATATGAAGGTGCGCACTTCGCTGCGTCGAGTCGATCTTGACCCCGGACCACCGGGCACGGATCGCGTCTGTCAGACCATCCCGACCGATGCGCCGTCCGCCCGCATCACCCTCGACCACCGCCAAGAGCGTCATAGCCAGGGTCTACCAGACCTCCGTGACACAGCGTCGATCGACTGCCGCCTGTAGTTGAAATGGGCTTACTGAAAGTGATAATTGTGCCCCGTGCAGTGATATGCGTCGGAAGGCAATATTTTGTCAGATATTCAGGCGTTCGACGTCATTATCGTCGGCTCCGGGGCTGCCGGTGGAATGGCGGCGCACGAGCTCTGTGCGGCGGGTGCTCGCGTCCTGATACTGGAGGCGGGCCGGGACTACGATCCAGGGACCGAGACGCCGATGTTCAACACGCCGCAAGACGCGCCTTTGCGGGCGGCCTCGACGTCGGACAAGCCGCAGGGTTTCTACGACGCCACCGTCGATGGCGGCTCACAGATCGCGGGTGAGCCCTACAGCCAGGCGGACCCGCCGAATTCGGATCGGTCGAATCAGTTCAGCTGGTGGCGGCCGCGCATGCTGGGCGGTCGCACCAACCACTGGGGTCGGGTGGCACTGCGCTTCGGACCGTACGACTTCAAGCCGAAGACCCGTGACGGACTGGGCTTCGACTGGCCGATCGAGTACGCCGACCTGGCGCCGTGGTACGACAAGGCCGAACGCCTCATCGGTGTCACTGGCCTTCCCCACGGGATCGAGAACGCCCCCGACTCCCCGCCCGGCGTCCAGCTCCCACCGCCACCCCCGCGCGCCTTCGAGATGGTGCTCAGCCGGGCGTTCGAGCACCTGGGCATGAAGACGGCGGCGATCCGGGCGGCCGTCCTCACCCGCCCGTTGAACGGTCGCGCGGCGTGCTTGTACTCGACCCAGTGCACCCGCGGTTGCTCCAGCCGCTCCAACTTCCAGAGCACGACCGTCCTCATTCCTCCGGCTCACGCCACCGGTAATCTCACCGTCGTGTGCGACGCCATGGTGTCCCGGGTCGACGTCGACGCGACCGGGCGGGCCGCCGGGGTCACCTACAACGACCGGGTGACCGGCTCCGAGTTCTCGGTCACGGGGCGGGTGGTGGTGCTGGCGGCGGGAACCTGCTCGTCAGTGCGCATCCTGCTCAATTCGCGAAGCGCCGCGTTCCCCAACGGGATCGGAAACGGCCACGGGCTGGTCGGCAAGTACCTGATGGACTCGGTTGAGTTCTCGCGCTCGTCGCGAATTCCGATGCTCGAAAAGCTCCCCGTGCTGAACGACGACGGCATCTTCACCCCGCACATCTACGTGCCGTGGTGGCTGCTGCCCGAGCAGGCTGCCGGGCAGCTCGGGTTCCCGCGCGGGTACCACATCGAGCCGCGTGGCGGGCGCAGGATGCCGACCACCGGCATCGGAGGCCTGATCGACAACAGCAGCGCGATCTACGGCGACGCCTTGCGGGCGGAGGTACGGCGGAGGTACGGCACCGCCGTCACTCTCATCGGCGAGGGCGAGATGATCCCGAACGAGGATTCCTTCTGCGAGCTGGATCCGACGGTCAGGGACAAGTGGGGCGTTCCGGTCCTGCGGTTCCACTGGAAATGGGGAAACGCGGAAGTCCAGCAGGTCACGCACATGCGCGACACCTTCAACAAGGTCTTCAGCCTGCTCGGCGGCGCGCCGGACACCACTCCCGTCGCGATGCCGCAGGGCGGCGGGGCAGTCCACGAGGTGGGCGGCGCGCGGATGGGGACCTCGCCGCAGAACTCCGTGCTCGACGCCTACAACCAGTGCTGGGACGTGAGAAACCTGTTCGTCGTCGACGGCGCCTCATTCGCGTCGAGCCCGGACAAGAACCCCACGCTCCACATCCTGGCCCTAGCCGCGCGGAGTTCGGCCCGCATCCTCGAACTGCTGGGGAGCGGTGGCATCTGACCACGCCAGGCACCCGGCAGCCGGGCGGGCGCGACCGGATGACGGTACAAGGGAAGCGAAGGAAGAGATGGACCAGCACAGTGCCGCCGAGGCCGGCACCGCACCGCAGGGCTACGGCACCGATCCCAACCTCGTGACGCCGCACACGCCATGGTCGCGCACCCTCTCGGAGCGCGAGCGCGCACTCGTCGGGGCCGTCGCCGACATCGTTCTGCCGGGCACCGCCGAGTTCCCGGTGCCGAGTGCGATGGGGATCGCCGACTTCTTCGACGACTGGGTGAGTGCTCCCTACACGACGCAGCAGGGCCACAGGACCGTCATCACGACCGGCCTCGCCATGGTCGACGCGGAGGCGCGGCGCCAGTTCGGGACGGGGTTCGTTGAACTGGACGGCTCCCGGCAGCGCACGATCGTCGACCAGATCGCGTCGACCACCGCGACGGACCGGAGCTTCTTCACGAGGTTCCGGTCCCTGCTGCTCGCCGGCTACTTCACCTCCGACATCGGCTTCAAGGCGATCGGCTATCCCGGGAACGTGCCGCTGCTCGCTTTTCCGGGCGTCCCGCCGGAGGCGCAGCGCAGCATTGACGACGAACTAAGGAAGCTGGGGCTGTAACGTGAACTCGGTGACCGCGGGCACTCCGCGCATGAAGACCATCAGGGAGTACGTCGAGGCGGGGGTTCTGCCGCTGGACGACCTCAAAGGCGCCTTGCAGCTCGCTATGCGGCTGGAATTCGCCACCATCCCGCCGTATCTGTGTGCGCAGTGGTCGGTCAAGAACGACCCGGACCGCACTGAGGGTGTGCTGCACAGAATCGTCAGCCAGGAGATGAACCACTTCGCACTGGCCGGAAACCTGCTGGCCGCTATCGGCGGCCGGCCGTCGATCGCCCACCCGGACTTCCTGCCGACCTATCCGGCCGACGAGCTGCCCGGCGGCATTCCGCAGCAGCTTCCGGTTGATCTGAAGCCGCTGGTCAAGCACCAGCTCGCAGTGTTCATGCAGATCGAGTATCCGGAGTTCCCCCCGATCGCCCTCCTGGGCGGGCGGCCGCCTGCCACGATCGGCGCCTTCTACGACACGATCCTCCAGACGTTCCAGAAGCTCGAGCCGACGATCGACCTGAAGGCCCACGCGGTGGAGGTGCCTTTCGCGAAGCCGATCAGAACGGTCGCCGACGCGGTCGATACGATCGACCGGATCAAGCGCGAGGGGGAGGGGACGCAGGGCTCCCCCGATCAGCCGCCGGAGGAGGGGGAAAGCGGACACGCGCACTACTACCTGTTCAAGGAGCTCTACGTCCAGAAGCGGCTGGTCAAAACCGGCGGCGAGTGGAGTTTCAGCGGAGCTCCCGTCACCCTGCCGGAGGTGTACGACTTCGCGTCCTCACAGGCCAGGCTGAACCCCTCGACCGAGTTCAACCGCACCCTGTCGAAGCTGCTGATCGACCTGGAGACGTGCTGGACGTCTGGCGCACCGCCGAACGTGGCGGCCATGTTCCAGCTTCAGACTCTCGGGCGGGACCTGATCAAGCGAGGGATCCGTCCGGAGTTCCGGTGGGATAACGGAGCGGCCTGAGCGAGTTCTGCGCGTGCCGGAATGAAGCACTCTCCAGGTGAGCGAGCGTAGTTGGTTGTGTCCACGTGCCCGCGTCCGGTGCGACGGTGAGGGGACGGTCGACCGAAACGGCCTGCCGGGCAAACCGACGAACCGTCACGACTAGGCGGTTTCGTTTGGATCAGCGGGCGGACCAGAGGAAGATGCCAGCGATGTGGAGTCCGGCCAGGTAGATCGTGGCGGTCTTCTCGTAGCGGGTGGCGATGCCGCGCCACTGCTTGAGGCGGTTGATGCAGCGCTCGACGGTGTTGCGCTGCTTGTAGGTCTCACGGTCGAAGGCCGGTGGCCTGCCGCCTCGGCTGCCTCGTCGCAGCCGGTGGCCGCGCTGATCCGCCGGGACCGGAATCACGGCCCGGATGCCGCGCCTGCGCAGGTGGTCGCGGATCGCACGGGACGAATAGGCCTTGTCCGCCAGGACCACGTCCGGCCTGGTGCGCGGCCGGCCACGTCGCCGGGGAACGCGCAGGCGGGCCATGACGTCGGTGAAGGCCGGTGCATCGCCGGCCTGACCGGCCGTGAGGACGAACGCGAAAGGTCGGCAGCGGGCATCGGCCGCGAGGTGGATCTTGGTCGTCAGCCCACCACGGGACCGGCCGATGGCGTGGTCGGCCGGTTCGCCGACTGGGGCCCCTTTTTGCGGGCCCCGGCCGCGTGCTGGTGAGCTCGCACGATCGTGGAATCCACGGAAACCGCCCAGGCCAGGTCCTCCTCTGCATCGGCCTGGGCCATCAGCGCGGTGAACACCCGCTCCCAGGTGCCATCGACGGCCCACATCCTCAACCGGTTGTAGACGCCTCGCCAGTTGCCGTAATTCTCCGGCAGATGGACCCACTGCGTTCCCGTCTGGAACTTGAAGGCGATCGCGTCGATCACCTCACGATGATCCCGCCAACGACCACCCCGCTTCGGCGTCCGGTCCGGGAGCAACGGCTCGATCCGCGCCCACTGCGCATCTGTTAACGGCACACCCGGACCAACGACCGACTGATCCAAACGAAACTGCCTAGGACTTCGGGGCTTACCTGGTGAGCGGGCATCGGCGTGCGCAGCGAGCAGGGTCGAGCTCTGTCCGCTGCGCTATCAGTTCGCCGCCGTCCGGGGCGCCTCCGCCGCGTCGGCGCGGGCCTCCTGGTCGCGGTACAGGATAGAGG
This sequence comes from Streptomyces sp. NPDC058291, assembly GCF_042880855.1. NCBI lineage: Bacteria > Bacillati > Actinomycetota > Actinomycetes > Kitasatosporales > Streptomycetaceae > Streptomyces > Streptomyces sp. NPDC058291. The sequence continues at coordinate 197,105 of NZ_JBHVYK010000001.1, read as the reverse complement.
ACCTCGCCGCGCGCGGTCGCCTCCGACGTCCGGTATCGCGCGAACCGCCGGCGAGATCGTGTGGCTGTCCCCGGCGCTGCCGGGCCGGACCCACGACGTGACCGCCCGTACCCACAAGATTCCCAGGATCTGCGCTCGCCAGGGCATCCCGATCCTCGCCGACAGGGTCTACATCGGTGCGGGCGGCGACTGGGGCACCACGGCCAAGCGCCGCCCGCCAGGCGGTGAACTCACCCTCACCGAGCAGACCAGGGTCCGGGCCCTCTCCACGGCTCGGGCACCTGTCGAACCCGGCATGGCACGGCTGAAGCCCTGGCAGATCATCCGCAGATCCCGCATCGGCCCCAACCGCATGACCGTCGTCACCAAAGCCGTCCTCACCCTGGAGAAGCGACACGGCGGATGACACGTCCCGGGGGCCGCGGTGCCCACGCCTGGGGGCTGTCACCCGCGTGGCTTGCGGTGGCGGGTGGGGCCGGGTGGGGACGTGGTCGACTGGCCGGGTGCGCGGTGCGGCGCGGGTCGCAAGGCGGGCCTGGAGGCGGTCATGGCGGAGGGTGGACCGTACGCGCGGGTCGCGGTGGTCACCGGGGCGGCGCGCGGCGTGGGAGCGGCGGTGGCACGCCGGCTGGCCCTGCGGGGCATGCGGGTGGCGCTGCTGGGCCGGGAGCTTGAGTCGTTGCGTCAGGTCGCGGCCGGGCTGCCGACCGAGGCGCACTGCTTCGAGGTCGACGTCACCGACGAGGCGGCGCTCCAGGGCGCGGCCCGCAGCATCGCCGCACGGCTGGGGTCCGCCTCGGTGGTGATCGCCAACGCGGGGATCGCCGCCGCGGGCCCGTTCGCTACGTGCGAGGCATCGCTGTTCGACCGGGTGGTCGAGGTCAACCTGATCGGGAGCGCGAACACCGCCCGCGTCTTCCTGCCCCAACTCACCCGCACTCGTGGGTACTTCCTCTAGGTGGCGTCCACCGCCGCGTTCGGTTCGGCGCCGCTGATGAGCGCCTATTGCGCGTCGAAGGCGGGCGTGGAGTCGTTCGCCCAGGCCCTGCGCACCGAGGTGCGTCCGGCGGGTGTGGGGGTGGGCATCGCGTACCTGCACTGGACCGGCACCGACGTGATCGCGGCCCTCGACGACCATCCGGTGCTGCGGGCCCTGCGTTCCCATCAGCCCGCGCCCGCCCGCCGCGTGCACAGTCCCGAGCAGGTCGCCGAATGGCTGGTGCGCGGGGTGGAACGGCGTGCGGTCAGCGTCTACGCGCCGCCGTGGCTGCGTCTGGTGCAGCCGCTGCGTCCGGTGCTGCCGCTGGTGGTGTCGGCCGTGGCACGGCGGTCGTTGTCGGCGCTGCCGTCCGAGGAGCTGGAGCGGACCACCGGGGTGCTCGGCGCGGGCGGCGCCGCCGACCTGCGGGCGCGCGGCGCGGTCGTGGCGCGGTGAACAAGGCGTCACGTTGCGAGCCGAGTTGGAGGGTGGGAGGCCCACTCTCGGCGCCTTCTCGGTGGCTGGCTATCCGGACCTGACCAGCAGTGTCGAGACGTTCGTTGCCTTCGCGCAGAGTGGCGCCACGGTGCTCGAGGTCGGCGCCCCCGCCGTGGACCCATGGCTCGACGGCCCCGCTATTGCCGCAGCACATCGCCGCGCGCTTCGTGGTGGCGACGGGGTGAGCACGACGCTGGAGACTGTGCGGCAGGTGTCATCGCTGTCGGACAGGCCCGTGATCACGATGATCTATTGGTCGACGGCGCTGGCCTATGGTCCGGAGCGGATGATTCGTGATCTTGCTTCCGTGGGGGCTTCCGGCTGCCTCGTTCCCAACTTGCCGCCCGCATACGCGTCGGCGTGGGCGATGGTGGCTGCCGTTGCCGGGATCACCGCCCCCCTCCTGGCCGCAAGCGGGGCTTCGCACGGCGAGCTGAGCGCCATCTGCCGGGCCGCGACCGGCTGCGTCTATGCGCCTGCGGCGGCGGGGCAGCGGACGGGCTACTCGGCCGGGATCGACCTCGACGAGCTGGCCTCGTTCGTCGGCCAGGCTCGGCGCATCGCGCCGACGACTGCGGTCCTCACCGGCATCGGCATCTCCACCCCTGAGCTGGCCGCATCCGCCGTCCGGGAGTGCGGTGTCGCCGGAGTGGTGATCGGATCACCGTTGGTACGCGCGCTCGCTGACGGCGGGCTTGAGCGAGCGCTCCCGGTTGTGGAGCGGTTCGCGGCCTCGATCAACCAGGCCCGTGCGGGGTGCCCCGTGCGCGGCAGCAGGCCGGGGGAGGGGCTGAGTCAGGTGTGACGGGCGAGCGTGACCGCATACACGAGCAGGACGCGGCAGGTCGTGACGGAGTGCCGGGAGCGCTGTTGGAGGCAGGGACTGGCCCTGGCGGTGCGCGATCGTCGCGCCGGTTGCCTCAGCATCCCAGATGGAGAACGCCTGCTACCCCTCCGATCCCGGCCGACGCGGGGCACGGGGAACTTTGCCGCCCCGCTGGCTGCGGCGTGAAGTTGCACCACGGCTGGTAGGCCGCCCTGCCCCGTGACCCGGGCCGGCGTGCCACTCGGGCTTGGCCAGGTCCGCGTACGGACTCCAGCAGACCGCTCACCGGTCCCGCTCGCGCTGAGCGCTCGATCACCCTGGGCCCTGGCGGCCCCCAGAGCCCCGCCTTGAGCAGGAGGAGGGAACGTCTCATCTTCCGCTCCAGCGGTCGATTAGGTCTCCCGCCTGGAGGCTGTGCACGCGCCGCCCTCTGCTTGACCGTGCCCCAGTCCGCGGGCGTGGCATTTCGCCCGACTGTGTGAACGATCGCCCGCCCGTGGAGCGCAGTGATTCCCCCGCGTGGCCGAGCGGAACATCGCGGCCTTGCCGGGCTAACCCCGGCCCCTCCTATCCTCCCCATCAGCGCCGATCTCCCTGCAACTCGGCAGTGCCCCTCCGCGGCTGGGCCACCGGGCTAGGCCACTGACCCACCAACCGCCTTCATTAGCGGGAAGTACTGACGTGAACCTGAACAACGTACGGCGCGCCATCGGACTGAGCCGCAGCGCCGGCGAGGCCGCCACCGCCGACCCCACGGCCAAGCAGGCTGTTCGATCGGTTACGAGGAGCACGGTGCCACCCCGGACCGGTTCAACCATTGAAATGACCGCCTACGTGCGAGGGGTGTACCCGACGTGTCCGCCCGGCGAAATCCGGGCTTCTCGCTGCTGTCCACGAGCCCATGAGAAGGTCCGCGAGCCGAGGACCGAGTGGAGCGCGCCTCTGCGACGCTCCAGGCCCACCGGCCGGCGATCTACCGGTACCCGACCGCACGCAGTTGGCTCCGCGCCACCATCCTGCTCTTCGACCGCCCGGCTGACCATCTCAAGCAGGCAGCGGTACTCCTTGACCGGCCAAAACCGGCAGGCCCCACTCCTTCGACGGGCCCATCACCTGGCGGCGCGGCGGCGCCCTTCGACAGCACCTCGGGCCGCCCGCAGCCGATCAGTACCTTGCCACCGCCGGCCCACAGCCCCCTCGCGGACCCCACCGCCTCTCCAGAAAGCGAGCCCCCTGATGATCAACTCCGCACCCACGCCCCCGACCGAGATGTCGGCGACCGAGTTCCACCCCGGCCACAGTCCTATCCTCGAGCCACCGGAGGGACCAAGCGCCCTCGCCTGCACCTGCGGCGGACTCCTGGATCCCACGCCGGGCGCCAAGGACACCCAACTCGCCCGGTTCCACGCCCACCTGGCGGAGACCTCTCGAGAAGAGACGCTCGCCTAACTCCCAGCCGGTGCCCTTCTCTTTCAACCAGCACCCCTTGGTTGGCCAACCAACTGTGTTGGCCAACCAAGGGGTGCTCTCGTACGAAGGGACGTGGCGTGGCGTCACCGGCACGGAACTTGACTCCCGTCTTCCAGCAGGTTCCATCGCCTGGCACGCGTCTCAGCCAGCCCGCGATCGCTGGCCGACATCGACGACAAAGCCCGCGGGCCCCAGCCCCGGCCGGCATTCCGCGAGGTGGGAAGCCCTTCACGGTCGTCACACCGTCCTGCGGGACAGTCCCTTGGAGCCGGCACGCTCATCGCCGGCTCCAGCACTGCTTCAGCTGCCGACGTCCACCCCCAGTACGTTACCTACAAGTGCGATGCCGGGCGGGCCTGCGTATACGACAATTCCGGAGGGGTCTGGAATATGGACGGCTGTGGAAACAACTACATCTACGGCCGTTTCAACTATGCCAGGGCCCACGGCAACAGCTTCAGGGTGTATTACGTGAACAAAACGTGGGATTTCGTCCCGGCGTGGGGTCAGCGGACCCTGGACGGCGGCAATTACGTCGAGCGAGTGGAAGTGAACTGCTGAGCGCTGACGACAAAAGCAGCCCCCCTCCAGCTTCAAGGAAGGGGGCTGCCTTCTTGGCCGGCCTCTCTTTTCCTCGGCTTGTACACGTCGGCGGGCTCCTCCGTCGGAGTTCCCGAGAAAGTGCGTCGTGGCGGCGGCCGGTGGCGTACCTCGCCCCACCGGCCCGCGAAAAGAGTTGCAGGCCGCGATTCTCCGCCCGCTACCGGTAGCCCGTCTTGCGCCCGATCCCGAGTGCCTGCACGCCTCGACGCTGCCCACCCCAGCCGTCAGAAGGCGCCCATACTCGGCCTCGGCCTCGGGCTCGGGAAGACCTCGGGTGGCGGATCGGTCTGGTCGGCCCGGCTGGGCTTTGGTCGCCGTACCGCGCCCTTGTCAGCCCCAGTTGGGGGTGGCGAACATGGTGGCCGCGTTGTAACCCGAGTGCGGGTAGGAGGCCGCCCAGTGCAGCGCCTCGGGCTGAGTGCGGGGGAAGTCCGTGGCCACCAGGGTGGCGAGGTTGTAGTAGGCCTCGCGCGTTCGGCCGTTCATCTGTGCGAGGTCGACCTCGGCACCTGCGGCCAGATGCTCGTCGAACGGAATCTCCACGACTCCCCGGCAGCGGGCGCGAAAGTGGTCCACGACCTCGTTTACCTTGACTGCCTTGCTCTTCTTGCGTACCTCGGACACGACGGTGAGGCTGCGCTTGACGAGGTCGTCGTAGCCGTGCGCACTGAGCCAGTCCAGTGTGGTGCTGGCACTGGTGGCACCATCCACGCTGGACGTGGCCACCACGATCAGCTGGTCAGCGACATCCAGGACCCCCCGCATCGCGCTGTGCAGCAGTCCGGTGCCCGAGTCGGTCAGGATGATCGGGTAATGCTGACCGAGGCAACCGACGACCCGCCGGTAGTCCTCGTCGTTGAAGGCCGTCGACAGGGTGGGGTCCGCCTCATTGGCCAGGATCTCGAGGCCGCTCGGAGCTTGCGACGTGAAGCGGCGGACTGCCATGTAGTTGGTGAGGTTGGGGATCTCCGCCACGAGATCACGGATGGTCGCTGCGGTCTCTCGCTGCACCCGACGGCTCAGCGTGCCCGCGTCCGGGTTGGCGTCGATCGCGATGACCCGATCCTGGCGTTCGGTGGCGAGCGTGGCACCCAGAGCGGTCGTCGTGGTCGTCTTGCCGACTCCGCCCTTGAGGCTGATGACGGCGATCTTGTAGCACTGCATCACGGGGGTGCGGAGAATGGCCAGCTTCTGCAGCCGCTCCCGTTCGGCTGCTTTGCCACCGATGCGCAGCCGGCTGATTCCCCGGCGATCGGCGCGCTTGCTGCGCAACAGTCGCTCGGAGGAGAGATCGGCCGCAGAGCTGTGCTCGGCTCCCCCACTCCGACCTGCCCGGTCCGAGGCCGGCCAGGAAGGCTGAGCGTGGTGAGCCGGCGTGTAGGGGGCAGGCATGTGGGGCGCGGGTGGGTGGGAGGCCGGCATGGGGGGCGCGGGCGTGTGGGGGGCTGCCATGTACGTGGCGGGCGGCGTGGGCGGAGCTCCAGCCGCACCCCACGGCGGCTGCGCCGTCTGTGCGTAGGGAGCGGACAGAGGCTCACGAGGGTGGCCGTTTCCGGGGGCGGCAGAGAGACTCCCGGGCTCGGGCGCCGGGGGCACGACATCTGCCGCCACCGCTACGGACGTCTGGAGTTCGGTAGCTGCGCCGGCCTGGTGCCCGTTGGTGAGAGAGCGGTCCGGTGGCGCGGACCCGGGGCCGTCGGCGCACTGGTCGCTTCGGGCGGTTGGTGGGCCGCCCGCGATGTCTGACTCGTTCGTCATGGTGATCATTCCTTTTGGCGAGATGGAAGGTCCGTGTGCCAGGGAGTTGTTTCCCCGGTGCCGTTCTTGATCCGCGGGCATCAGCGGGGCCCGTGGCACGGATCGGTGGTCGGGGGCCGCTGTGAGGCGGCATGCACCGGCCGATCCGCCGAGGGCGGTCGGCCACCAGGGATCCTGGCCGGTCTGGCCTGCTGCCGTACCGATGAGTTCGCGGTCCTCGCCGCTGACGCTCGTGTGAGGTGTTCCACCCGGCGCCGGCCTGAGGGCAGGCCGTCTGCCCTGGTCGGTGAAGAGCGCGGGCCGTTCCGGCACGGAGGGACACAGGGGGGCGACGCCCGGACGGCCTATCAGCGGCCGTGCCGACGATAGCGATGCAGCCCTGTTGGGAGACCCGGACCCCTGAGCGTCCGCGCGGACCAGCTTGCCGCTGTCGGTGATGGTGATTCCCAGGGCAAGGAATTCATCCACGCTCAGGACGCGCTTCTCACCGCGCAGAATCAGCGCTCGGGAGGGCTGGACGCCGGTCGTGCCCCCGGCGCGGACGGCAGGCGCCGAACGCGTGATGGCTGCCCGCCGGATGGATCCAAGGGCGTGCTGGACCTCCGGTTGGATCTCGAGGCGGCTGCGCACCCGGAACTGTCCGGCACGCAAGGTTTCGGTCCGCAGCAGCTGTACCTTCAGGGGACCCACGAAGGAGTAGCGCTGCTCCTCGGCGTATTCGCGAAGCTTCTCCACCAGGTCTTCACCGAGCATGACCAGGCATGCGTTGTTCAACTCGTGGTCGCCCGAGCTCAGTTCGACAACGAAGGCGTTGGGTGCGATGGTGCAGTCCTGGTTCCAGATCCTGGCGTTGATGTCGCATTCACGACGCAGAGCCCCGATGAATTCCAGGGGCTGTACCGCGGACTTGAAAACCTTGGCGAACACACCGTTTATCAGTATCTCGAAGCGCTGTTCCAGCTTGTTGAGTCCACCCACTGACAGCCTCCTGGAAGCCGAGCTGAGGCGCGCGGGGTCAGAGACCGCGAGCGTCACATCACTAATAGTATTTTCATAACCACGGTGAGTGATGTCGCTCGCTACGTCGCCCAGATTCACCGGATCGGGCCCCCAGCCGGTAAGCCGTTGGGGACGCGCCCGACGCGGATGGCATGGCTTCCGACGGAGGAGGAGGCTGCCAGGGAAGGCGTCGCCCCGGGCCGCGGACTGACGAAAAGTCAGGCACTCCGGCTACTGGGCGGTTCACAGGGCCTGCACGGGGCCTGCTGCTGATCCTGGACGGGCTGTGCTGTGCGTCATCGAGGGGGATCCCGGCGGGTCGGACTGTGCCGTGGCGGCGTGGCGGTCCTTGCGCCGCAGACACCCCGCGCGCCCGGTCCGTGTGTCGCCGGCGGGTCCCGACGCCGGACCGTGACGTCCTCCGCCGCTCGACCACCCCCTCGCCCCGTGCGACAGATCCTCGCCGGGCGGGACGCCTCCGATGTGCCGATGCCGCTGCTGGGGGAGTGATCGCCCCGGTGGTCATCATCGGGACCGACGCCGCCCTGGTCGGCAGCGGGCTCGCGGACGCCGACTGGCTCGCCCTACGCGCGGCCCGGGGGACGTGGGAGCGGCGGAAGGCCGGATGGCCGACCTGGAGCGGCAGGCCAACGTCCTGCTTTCACGAACGACGTGTTCCAAGGGGCGATGCGGCGCGTCGATCCGAAGCGGCTCGTGGTGGCGGCGGCAGTCCGGCCCGGCGCTCGAGGCCAACCGCTTCGCCCGCGACTACGGCATCACCCACCAGCCCGCTCCCGCCGCAGAGGCCTCTGTCCGGGCGTGCAACGACGTCGGTCGGGCTGCTTCTGTGTAACGGCCCTCACCACGCTCACGGTGGGCCGGAGCGCCAAGACGGTCACAGGCACGGAGTCCTGGTCGGGAACGTGACCCCCGGCTGCTTGCCCTCGTGAGGCTGGACGGCGCCATTGTGTGCTGAACCGATTGTCGTAGGCGGCTGAGAGTCTGGATCTGTGCTGATACAGGGATTCGAGAACGCCCCTCTCGTCGCGGGCGAGGAGCTGCTGGAACTGCCGGGGTTCTGGGCGGCCTATCTGATGTGGCTGAGTGAGACCCAGGAGTACGACGCCGTGCCGGAGTGGTTCGGTGTGGACGGGGCCGATGCCGCTGAGGCCTGGGAAGCACTGAGCGACGAGGACCGGTGGCCGGTCTTCCGGATCCCGTTCGCCGGCGGCCACACCGCGGTGGTCCTGGGCTGCAACCTCCCTGACGATCCGGGAACGGAGTACCTCATCACTCACCCCGAGTGGGGACGGCACGGACGTCTGGCCACCCTCGACGGCCACCAGGCCGGCCCGGGACTCTCCTGGCGAGAGCTCACGCACATCGCTCGAACGCCCGACCGCACCGCACCGGGAATTCACGCCGAACACGTACGCCTGCTCCTGCTGCTGCCCGCGCTGGGCGATCAGGACCTGCCCGAGGATGCCCCGGAGATACTGAGCGACGCGCTGGCGCACGCAGACCTGCCCGATACCCTCAGCCTCGCGCAAGCGCTCCTGGCGGATCACCCCTTGTGGGAGCCGGCTGAATGGGCTTTCCCCTCCGCTTCCCCGCTCTCAGGCAGCCGGGAGCCCTTTCCCGGCATTCTGCAGTGCGACGGACCTCTCAGTCCGCGGTGCGGCATTCGCCTGGCGCAGGGCATCACCCGAGAGCAGAGCGACAGGCTGGCTCACGCACTCGGCACCGGGCCTGCCGCCTGAACGGCGTGCGGACCACAGGAAGACAGAGGCCGGGCTACCGAGCTGGTGAACCGCGACGGCCTCCGGGAGCTCGAGGCTCGGTCGTCGTGCCCCATCACGACGATCGCGACACCGTCGTCCTGGTTTCTCTCCGGCCGATCATGGGCTGTGGGAGGATGCGGTCCGTGACGTGCGTTCGAAGGGGCCATGCCGCGTAGAACACCAGCTTCACTCCGGTCGCGGGAACATGGCTGGGGAAGACCCTGGGTGCGGTATCGCGACGTCCCCGGGCTGTCGGGAGCAGCGAATGCCGCCGTTCGTGTGCTCGAACGGGAGCGCTTGTCTCCGGGCGTCGTGGCAGTGGCGTTGAGCGTGTGGTCCGTGCGCGTCCATGGCACCAAACGCTGTTAGAACTCCTAACGAAATGATCTTCGAGGTGGTTGGATCACTCCGGGACTGATGATCTGGGGGTGCGGGGTGGCGCGGCCGAAGCCGTGGGAAGTCGACGACGAGCTGTGGGCGGTGATCGAGCCGCTTTCCTGCCGAAGGTGGAGCGCCGGATCCGGCATCCGGGACGCAAGCGGCATCCGGACCGGCTGGTGTTCCAGGGCATCCTGTTCGTCCTGCACACCGGGATCTCCTGGGAACATCTGCCGCAGGAACTCGGCTTCGGATCGGGGATGACCTGCTGGCGGCGTCTGGCCGAATGGACCGAGGCCGGGGTGTGGCCCCGGCTCCACGAGGTCCTGCTGGCCGAGCTGCGCAGCGCGAACGCCCTGGACTTCTCCCGGGCGGCCGTCGACGGCTCCCACATCCGGGCGTTAAAAGGGGATCCAAGACCGGACGAAGCCCCGTCGACCGGGGCAGGACGGGCCGCAAGCATCATCTGATCACCGACGCCACCGGCATCCTGCTGGCCGCCACCTTGACCGGCGGCAACCGCAACGACGTCACCCAGCTGATTCCACTCCTCCAAGCCGTGCCGCCCGTGCGCGGCAAACGCGGCCGGCCTCGGCGCCGCCCGGACGTGGTGCTGGCCGACCGCGGCTACGACCACGACAAGTACCGGCGCTTGGTCCGGGATCTCGGCGTGAAGCCTCTGATCGCCCGCCGAGGTACCGAGCACGGCTCTGGGCTGGGCACCCAACGCTGGGTCGTCGAGCGCGCCTTTGCCCATCTGCACTGGTTCCGCCGCCTGCGGATCCGTTGGGAGATCCGCGACGACATCCACGAAGCCTTCCTCACCCTCTGGTGCGCACTCATCTGCTGGAGACGTCTGCGCTCACTCTGAGGGGGACTCGGCGGGGGTGCATTCGGCTTCCTGGGCAGCCATGACCTCATCGCCATGCTCGAAGGCCCATGCTCCGACAGCGTCGATGGGTGCCAGCAAACTCCGTCCCAGGGCAGTGAGTCGGTACTCAACGCGTGGTGGGGCTCCGGGGTGTGCCTGCCGGTCCACCAGTCCGCTGGACTGCAAGCGCCGCAGCGTCTCGGTGAGGACCTTGGAGCTGATCCCCCCGATCTGCTCGCGTAATTCGACCGGGCGTCCGGGGCCGTCGCGCAGTGCCCAGAGCACGACGGCGTTCCAGGTGTTGGAGAGGAGGTCGAAAGCCAGGCGGGCACGGCAGTCGGCGAGGAAGGCGTCGGTCGTCACGTACCAAATGGTGCCTGACAGGCCCTCTAGCGTCGCTGGGAACGGTCCAAGCAGGTCGTGGGAGGAAATGCGTGATGAGAATCGGCGTACTGGGCACGGGGAACATGGCGGACGCGCTCGCCGCCCACTGGGTCCGGGCCGGGCACAATGTGGCCATCGGAGGACGGGACATGCACAAGGCGGAGCGGCTCGCGACGCGTCTCGGGGGCAGCGCGAAGGCGGCCAGTCTGCGTGCGGCGGCCGAGTTCGGTCAGGTGGTGCTGGCCGCGCTGCCCTTCGGCGCGGGGGCGAGCGTGGCGCGGGAACTCCGGGCGGTCCTGGACGGCAAGGTGCTGATCGACTGCTCGAACCCGGTCGGTCCGGGCTTCCTGCTACTGACACAGGGCGGCCTCTCGGCTGCACAGCAACTGGCCGCGGCGGCACCGGGAACTCATGTAGTCAAGGCGTTCAATCTCTGCCATGAGGACGTGTGGCGCATGTCGCCGCCCGTCTTCGACAGGCGACCACTGGCCGTTCCGGTCTGCGGAGACGACGAAACGGCTCTCGCTTTTGTGCACCAGTTGGTGCGGCATGTCGGCTGCGAGCCTGTGGCCGGCGGCGGTCTCGAACGAGCGGGACTCCTGGAAGCCACCGCCGCGCTCTTCATCGGGCTATGGGTCGGCGAGGGAGCCGATGCCCAAGCCATCGCACCCCCGCTGGCCTATGCCGCCGGACCGAGACACGAGGAACCAGAAGAGGCCGAAAAGGCTTTTCGTTAGGAGTTCTTAGAGGCGGTGGGAGGCTGAGTTCACCTGCCGTTGCTGCGGTGAGGGCTGGGCCCGGGACAAACTGCAAGACGCTCTGTTCATGCTTCCGCCCAGAGCCGCCGCCGAATTCCGGGTGCAGGTGGAGCGTCTGGACGTGGTGCTCCTCGGGCGAACCCATCACGAGCCGATGGCAGCGCCGGAGTTGGCGTGGCGGCATCGCAGGTGCTGAGCGTGCCCATGTCACCCGCTGATTCGTTGGCTCTTGTATGACTGGTTGGGGCGAACTGCCAGAGGCGGAGTGGTGCCGTCTCGAGCTGCTATTTACGCCGGCCCGTGGGCCGGGTCTGCCCGGCCTGGCGGACTGGGCCCGGCCTGGCGGACTGGGTCCGGCCTGGCGGACTGGGTCCGGCCTGGCGGACTGGGCCTGGCCTGGTGGGCCTGGGTCGGGCCCGGCGGACCGGACCCGGTCCGCTCGTGTCTGTGGATGGTCAGGTGAGCGGGATCTGCTTGTTGCTGGGGTCGGCCGACTGTTTGTCGGGGTGGACGGCGACGAGTCGGCTGCCCTGGGCGAAGGTGCTGTCGCGGCCGTGGAAGCGGTAGCCGGACTCGATGAGCTGGAGGATCTCGTGGCCCAGCATCGCCTGCGGCCCGCCTTCATCCGGCGTCTTCGTGGTGTCCCACAGGGCGCTGTTCCCCAACTGTTCGATGGCGGACCAGAAGTTGGCCGTGGTGAGCTGCCCACTGGTGAGCATGGTCTCGATCGTCGGTCCGAGACTGGTGACGATCTTGAAGACGGCGCGGGCCTGGATGCCGCCGTCCATGAAGGCGTAGTTGACGGGGACGGACCACTTGGTGGTGTTGAGTCGGCGGCCCATCCTCGCGTCCAGGGGGAGGTCGCTCTGTGCCTTGTTCTTCTGGTGCTCGGCCCACTGGCTGGTGTCGGTGGTGCGGCCGAGGACGAGTTTGTACTTGGCGACGGCTGCGGCCGCTGCGGTGGTGGCGACGGTCTGCGAGGCGGTGGTGGTCAGGTCGTCGCGGATGGTGGAGTCCAGGGCCTGCAGCAGGTCCGCCTTGGTGCGGCCTTGAGGAGCGCCGACCTGCGACTCGATCACCTCGTAGGAGTCGTTGACGTCGGCGTTGTTCATCAACCACCTGAAGTTGCCCCGGTTCTGCTGCCACTCGGCGTAGCCGGCGATGTAGGCGTCGATGCTCGGCTCCGCCTGGGCGACGAGGCGGGCCACCTCGGTGTCGATCGTGCCGGGGTGCTGCATGCGCTGCACGTCGCCCCCGCCCGCCGCAGGGCTCGGGGCCAGGGAGGCCGCTTCCGGGGCGGGGGAGGCCGTTTCCGGTGCGGGGGCCTGCGGGGGGTGGCTCATGACGCGCCGCGCGGTGGTCTCCGCCTCCTGCTCGAAGCGGTCCGAGGGGTCGCTGACACGCAGCCCGTCTCCCCGGTCGGTCCCGGCCACCGGCCCCGAGCGCTGCTGGATGACGTGGGTCAGCTCATGGGCCAGGGTGTGCCGGTCGATGCCGGAGGGCCCGGCGACGATATGGCTGCCCGAGGTGTACGCCGCCGCGCCGAGCTGGGCCGCGGAGGCCTGGGCGGCGGCGTCGGTGTGGAGGCGCACGTCGGAGAAGTCGGCGTTGAAACGGGCCTCCATGTCGGTGCGGCTGCGTGCGTCGAGCGGCTGGCCGCCGCTGCGCAGGACGGCGTGCACGGCGGAACGCTGCACCGGCTGCGAGTCCTGGGCGTGGCCGCAGCCGGCGCCGTGCCGGTGGGCGTCGGGAGCCGCAGCCTGTCCGCCCTGGCGCATCATCTGCGCCACGGCCGCATTCCCGGCGGAGCGCTGGAGGGCGAGCAGCGCCGCGGCCGGCGCCGTCACCGCTCGCGCCTTGGGCGCGCGGGCAGCCGTCGGGGCCTGCCGCCCCTTTGCTGCCTGACTGTCGGCGTGGTCGTACAAGGCGGTCCCCTTCGGCGTCGATGTGCGCGTCTTCCGGTGTACCGCGCGACCCGCCCCCCGGCTGTGTACGCGAGGGCAGACCTGGGTGCATGTGCGTTGCCCGCGGACACGGTCCGCCGGGCCGCTCACGCGCACGACTCGTCGCCCCCGGGGGGTCTGTCGCTGCCGACCGCGCCCACCAGATCCTGGAGAAGTCGCTACCGGCCGTTCCCATCCTGTCCAAGGGCCCAGTCCGCCATCGCCCTGTTCCTGCCCCGGCTGATCGCCCGCCGCATTCGCGGCCCGCTGAGGCGCTTGGGGCTCTGCGGCGTGACGTCGGCAACCCGCGGATCTACCCGTTCTGTGAATACGTCGCCCGAGCCTGCGAGCGGTTCCTCACCGACCGCGAGGCCCCTGCCGGGACGCCCACGCTCGGCGTGTGCCCGCAGACCGGCAGGGCGGGTGGTGACGGCTTCCACGGGCTCAGGCCACTGCGACCGCGGCGAAGGCGGGGTTTGGCCTCACCTTGGCCGGCTCCCTGCTTCGCTGCCCGGTGAGGCCGGTCGCGAGGGAACGCAGGGTGTGACACGGCGACAGTTCACCGATGACCAGGGCAAGCTCACCGAGCCGTACCTGCCGATGGGTGAGTACAGCCGGGCTGGGCTCAGGCGGGCGAGGCGTCGGTGCGGGCGTCGTACACGGCGCGTGCGGCGTCGATGTGCGTCAGGTGCGTGATGCTCCACTCCAACAGGGGTGCGGTGGCTTCGCGCAGGGTCCTGCCCATCGCAGTGAGTTCGTAACTGACGTGCGGCGGCATGACGTTGCGGACGGTCCGGGTGAGGATCCCGTCGCGTTCCAGGCCGCGCAGGGTGACGGTGAGCATACGCTGGCTGATCCCGTCGACGGCCCGCTTGAGTTCGGTGAAGCGGAGCGGCCCCTGACTGAGGTGACGCACGATCAGCAGCGACCACTTGTCGCCGACGATGCCGAGCACTTCACGAGCCTGACACGGGTCCTGTGGCCGTGCCGGCCGCGAATCGCCCCCCACTGTGCCGCTCATGGTTACCTCCAGAGAACCGGGGCACCGAAATGTGCCTGATTGATCGAGGTGCGGCAGGTGCAGCACGATGACTTCGGTTCCCGAAGAGTACCGAGGCACAAACAGGAACCGTAATGCTCCAACGCCTCCATGCCCCGAAGAGGAGAAATTCCCCTCATGTCAACTTTTCTGCTGGTACACGGCGCCTGGCACAGCGGCCGGTGCTGGGAGCGGGTGGTCCCGCTGCTGGAATCGGCCGGACACCGGGTGTTCGCACCCTCACTGACCGGCTACGGCGACAAGGCGCACCTGCTCGGTCCCGAGCTGGGACTCGACACGCACGTCGCGGACGTCGTCGAGCTGATCCACGAGGAGAACCTGACCGAGGTGGTGCTCGTGGGCCACAGTTACGCGGGGCTGGTCGTCTCCTCCGTGGCCAACGAGGTGCCGGAACGAATCGCGCACCTGGTGTACCTCGACGCGATGGTCCCGGAAGACGGCGAGACCGCCGTCGACGTGCAGCCCATGACCCAGAACCTGATCGACCTCGCCGCCAAGTCCGACGACGGCTGGCGCATACCGCCGCTGCCCGAGATGCCTGCGCCCCTCGGCCTGTTCGGAGTCACCGACCCGGCGGACGTCGCATGGCTGCGTGCGACGCTCTCCGACCATCCGGTGCGCTGCCTGCGGCAACCGGTCCGGCTGGACAACCCTGCCGTGGACTTCATTGCGCGCACGCACATCCACTGCGTCGGCGCAGAGCCGGAAGGCATCGTGCGGCGGCCCGTCCCCGCGACACAGCCCAACGGCTCCCCGGCACGGATACGGGAACTGCCGACCGGCCACGACTGCATGATCACCATGCCGGCAGACCTGAGCGAACTGCTGCTTGAATCCACCCGTCGGTAGCGTGCGGACCGCGACTGCTTCGGGCCGGCCGGGGACCGTAATGCGCTGGTTCCTGCCCCGGCCGCAGGTGTGACACAGGATCCGTTGCGGTGAAGCGTGGGCGTCGGACCGCAGCCAACAGGCGACGTCGACGGCCGACACCGGCAGCGAACCCGCCGCCCCGGCGGCGACCGAGGCCATGTACGGGGCGAGTGCGCTCCAGGGAGTCGCCGTTCGCCTCCGGTCTCGCCGTCATCAGGACCCCGACGGCGGCTGGGCGCCGGGCGGCGGTGCGTAGTAGTACCGGCGGCACGCTCTGACGAGGGTTTGTCCGGACAGCGTGAAAACGTCGGCGAAGTCCGTGCTGGCCGGTGTCCTGTCCGCGGTGCCGGGAGCGGAGTGCACCACGCGTCCCAGCGCCACGATCGTCTCACCGTCGGCTATGACGGTGTCCAGTTCGTGCCGTCTGAGCGGCGAAGCCTGCGCCGTGTGGGCCCTGAGCACCGCGTCGCGCCCGCGGCGCGGCGGCGCGCCGGGATGGTCGAGGGTCACGTCCGTCTCCGTGAGGGACGCGTATCCGTCCATGTCCCCGATGTCGAGGTAGTGGTAGGTGAGCAGTACGTGGTTGACGCCGGCCGCCGTCACCGCCGGATGGGCAAAGGACGTCCGGATCCTGTCGCTTGTCATGAATCGATGGCCGACCTTTCGTGAGCGGTGAACGGACGGGGTGGTGAACCGAAGGAGCGGTGAACGGACGGAGCCGTGCCGACGGGCGCACCGGGCGATCGTCCGACGCCGCGTTAACCCGCCGCTATCGCCGCGGTATCCCGGTGCAGTGATCGCCCGGTGTCCACATCGTTGGTCACCGCTGATCACTCGCGGGACGGATCACCGGCGTCCGGTGGGCCGGGCGGTGCCCCGCCTGTGACCAGGGCGTGTTCGGCGCCGGGGCCCGCAGGCGGCACCGCTGTTCACCTAGTGCTCAAGCCCTGTCGCGCAAGGAGCAGGGTCTTATACTCGGCTCTCGGAGCGCGGTGATCCACTTTGGGTGTTGAGGGAGGAAGTCATGGGCGCAGTGCACGTCCGGCTGCAAGACCGGACTGTGGGCCCTGCCTTTCAAGTGCTGGGCGAGCTCAAGGTGTTCAGTGACCACGGCACCGTGCCGATCTCGGCGGGCAGGCAGCAGGTCCTCCTCGCGGCCCTGCTGCTGGAAGCCGGACGGCTGCAGAACTGTGATCACCTGATCCGGCTGCTGTGGGCCGAGGACCCGCCCGAGACGGCGCGCACCCAGGTGCAGATCTGCGTCTCCCGGATGCGCAAGACCCTGGCGGACGCGGCCGTCCCGGCCACGATCGTCACCCGGCCGCCGGGCTACGTGCTGCACATCGACGACTCCGCCCTCGACCTGAGCGTCTTCAGGCGGGCGGTGGCCGAGGCCGGAGCGCTGGCCGGCCGGGGCAGCCCCGCCGAGGCGGCCGGCACCCTGCGCGCGGCGGTGGGCCTGTGGCGCGGCCCGTGTCTGAACGGAACGTCCAGCGAGGCGCTCGCCCGGATGGCGCAGCACATCGACGAGGAGCGCTTGTCCGCGACCGAGTCGTACCTGGAGCTGGAGCTCGCGCTGGGCCGCCATCACCAACTGACCGCCGAGATAGCCTCCCTGGTCGGTGACAACCCCCTGCGTGAACGTTTCCGCGGGCAGTTGATGCTCGCCCTGTACCGCTCCGGACGACAGGCGGAAGCCCTGGAGGCGTACCAGCAGGGACGCAAGCTGCTCCAGGAGGAGCTCGGCCTCCAGCCCGGCGAGGACCTGCGCAGACTGGAGCAGGCGATCCTGACCGAGGACGCCTCCCTGCGGCTGGAGCAGATACCCGTCACCGTCGTCGTCACCGAGCCGCGACCGTCGGCGAGTCGGCCGGCCACGCCTCCGTCCTCGTTCCCTGAGGGGACATCGTTGTCACCGGAGCGGTCCACGACCAAGCGTGGTCAAGTGCCCCGGCAACTGCCCGTCGACACCGCCGACTTCGTCGGCCACGAGGACCTTGTCGCCGAGGCGGAGGCCGTCCTCACCAGCACCTCGCCCGACCGGGCCACCGGCATCGTCGTCGTCGCCGGCCGTTCCGGCATCGGCAAGAGCACCTTCGCCGCCAGAGTCGCCCACCGGCTGGCCGAGTCCCACTTCCCCGACGGCCAGCTCTACTGCCAGCTGCGCGGCGGCCGTGCGGATCCGCTCGCCCCGCGGGAGGTCCTCGGCCGTTTCCTGCGTGCACTGGGCCTGCCGGGGCCGGCCATTCCCGACTCCCTCGAGGAGCGCGGCGAGATCTACCGCAGCATGCTGGCGGACCGGCGGATCCTGGTGGTCCTGGACGACGCCGCCAGCGAGGAGCAGGCCTTCCCCCTGCTGCCGGGCAGCCGCTCCTGCGGCGTCCTCGTCACCAGCAAGACACGGCTGACCGCCCTGCCCGGCGCCCACCGCGTGACCCTGGACATCCTCGGCCGGCAGGAGTCGCTGGACCTCATCGGGAAGGTGGTCGGCGAGGACCGGGTGCGCCGCGAACCGGAGGCGGCCAGGGCACTGGCCGCCACCGTGGGAGGCCTGCCGCTGGCACTGCGCATCGTCGCCGCGCGTCTGGCGGCCCGCCCGCACTGGCCGCTGGCGTCGATGGTGCAGCGTCTCGCCGACGAGAGCCGGTGTCTGGACGAACTGACCCATGGGGAGATGACGGTGCGCGCCAGCCTCTCCCTCACCTATGAAGGACTGGCCGGCACCGACCGCAGGCTCCTGCGTCTGCTCAGCCTCGTCAAGGGCTCCGCCTTCCCCGGCTGGGTCGGCAGCGCGCTGCTCGACGACCCGGACGCCAGCCCCTACCCGTCGGACCTCATGGAACCGCTGGTCGACGTGCAGATGCTCGACGTCGTCGGCGCCGACGCCACCGGTGAACCGCGCTACGGCTTCCACGACATCATCCGGCTGTTCGCCCGCGACCGGCTGGCCGCGGAGTCCGACGTGAGCGAACGCAGAGCCGCGGGCCGTCGGCTGGGAGGCGCCTGGCTCTCCCTGGTCGCCCAGGCCCAGCAGCGCATCTTAGGCACCGGCTACATCAACGGGTCGGCCCCGCACTGGAACCCGCCCGCGGCGCACGTCCGCAGCGTCCTGGCCCGGCCGATGGAGTGGCTGGACACCGAACGCGAGAACCTCAGCCTGACCGTGGAGAGCCTCGCGCAGGACGGCGAGGACGACTACGCCTGGGAACTCGCCGTCAACCTCGCACCCTTCTTCGAGGCGCGCGGCTACCTGGACCACTGGGCCCGCACCCACCGCAAGGCGCTGACCGCGGTGCGCCGCCGAGGCAACCAGTTGGGTCAGGCGGCGCTGCTGGCCTCCCTCGGTTCGCTGTACCTCAACCGCCGCGACCTCGCGGAGGCACGCAAGGCACTGACGGCGGCGCGGGACCTCTTCGAGACGCTGGGGCACGGCAAAGGCCTCGGGATGTGCCGCAGGGACCTCGGCGTCGTGGAGCGGCTCGCCGGCCGCGACGCCGCGGCGATGCAGCTCTTCCTGGAGGCGGAGCACGACTTCGAACGATGTAGTGAACCCTGGGCGAGGGCCTCCGTGATCGTCCAGCGCGCGGCCGTCCTGCTCAGGCAGGGCGACGTCGAGCGGGTGGAAGCCGAACTCGAAGAGGCGCTGCACATCTGGCGCGACCTCGGGTACCTGGGCGGACAGGCCCGGGTGCTGCAGCGCGCTGGCCAGCTGCACCTGCACCGGGGGCAGCTGGAGGACGCCCGCAAGGTGCTGTCCGAAGGCCTGGGC
This sequence comes from Streptomyces sp. NPDC058291, assembly GCF_042880855.1. NCBI lineage: Bacteria > Bacillati > Actinomycetota > Actinomycetes > Kitasatosporales > Streptomycetaceae > Streptomyces > Streptomyces sp. NPDC058291. Next base: position 178,158 of record NZ_JBHVYK010000001.1, on the reverse strand, counting down.
ATGGTCAGGGACGACGGCGACGTGATCGGCGAGGGGTACATGCTGCTCGATCTCGGCCGGGTGCACGCTCACCTGGGAGACCGGGCCGAGGCGTCCTCCCTGTTCGACCAGGCGCTCACCGTCCGCGAGGAGATCCTGGACCAGGCGGGTGCGGCCTCCGTGCAGGTCGACATGGCCGACCTGGCGCTGCGCGCCGGCGACGCGGCGGGGGCCGGAGACCTGCTCGCCGACGCCACGAAGGTGTTCGCCACCCTCGGCATGGTAGAAGAACAGAACCGTGCCGCAGGCCTGCTGGCGCGCCTGTCCTCGCACGGTCTGCCCGATGGCGGATGACATCGTGACCGTCCTGGCCCGGACCATGCCCGGGACCCGCCGCCGACCGAGGGCCGCGGCGCTCGGATGAAACCAGACCGTGGTGAGACGGGTGACCCGCCGTCCGCCGGCGCCGGTGCGCCCGCGCGCGCATGGCAGAGCGCGTTCCTGCGCCGGTTCGTGGGACGGGAGGACGAACTGGACCGCTTCCGCGTGCTGCTGGAGGAACACTCGGACCCGGCCGCGGTGCCGGACGACCGCACGAGCCCGGTCGCGGTGCTGGCGCTGCACGGGCCCGGGGGAATCGGCAAGACGACACTCCTGCGGCGCTTCGCTGTGGAAGCCGAGCAGCGCGGCCGGCACGTCGTCGAGGTGGACGCGGAACGGACCGAGCCGACCGAGCGGGCCTTCGCCGCCGCGGCGGACGTCGCCGGGACCGGCCGGCTGGTCCTGCTCGTCGACGCCGCGGACCACCTCGGGAGCCTGGAAAACTGGTTCAGGGACCGGTTCCTCACCCGGCTGGCACCGGGCTCCCTCGTGGTGCTCGCCGGACGTCGGCCCCCGAGCCTGCGCTGGCGCACCGACCCGGCCTGGTACGACACGCTCCGCGTCGTACCCCTGGAGGGCCTGTCCCCGGCCGCGTCGGCGTGGCTGCTGCGGGACACCACGACCGGCCGGACCGCCGACCGGGCGGCCCGGCTCGCCTTCGCGGGCGGACACCCCCTCGCTCTGCGGCTCGTCGGCTCCGACCGGGGCGACGGACCGCCCGGCGAGTGGCAGCCGTCGCCCCACGTCGTCGAGGAACTCCTCAACCGCGTGGTGGGTCCCGTGCCGTCACCCGTCCACCGGCGGGCGCTGGAGATCTGCGCCCACTTGACAGAGGTCACCGAGGACCTGCTGCGAGTCCTCCTGCCCGACCACGCGCACGAGATGTTCGACTGGATGCGCCGGCAGCCCTACACCACCAGCCACCGCAACGGCCTGCGCCTGCTGCCCGTGGTGGTCCAGGCGCTGGACCGGGACCTCAGATGGCGCGCGCCCGACTCCTACCTGTCGATGCACAAGGCGGTGCGGGCCCATCTGCACCACCTGCTCCGCTCCCGCCCGGAACCAGCCTCCCTGCGTGCGGCCGCGGCCTACAACCACATCCAGACGGGGGGGAGATGGCTCCCCGGCTTCGACTGGAGCGACCGCGACGACCGGGTGCGTGAGACCACCTGCGACGCCGAGGACGTCCCCCCGGTGCGGGCTTTGATGCGCGAGGAGTTGGGTGCGGAGAGCGACGCGGCCCTCGACTTCTGGCTGCACCGACGGCCGGGCGGCTTCCGCGTGTACAGGTCGGTCCGGTCGGGTGAGGTCGTCGGCTTCCTCGGCCTGTTGAACTTCGACCGGTGGGACGCGGTGGAAACGGGGATCGATCCGGTGGTCGCCTCCGTACGCGACCATGTGGAAGCCGACCGGGAACTGCACCCCGGCCGGCGGGTGCAGCTGGTGCGTTTCCTGCTGGTGCGCAGGCGTTCGGCGGACCGGCCGGCCGCGCTGGCCGGGATGCTGGCCCGGATCACCCGGGAACTGCTGAGCGAAGACCGGCTGGAGTGGACCTTCCACGCGTCCGGCCCGGACGACTGGACGGCACGCCTGCTGGAGTTCGCGGACTTCCGCCGGCTGCCGCGCGGGCCGTTGCTCGCCGAGCGGGCCGTCACACTCTTCGGACACGACTGGGGCGCGATGGGAGTGAGCGAGTGGAGCGACCTGCTGGACGACCGGATGCTCTCCGGCCTGCGGACCTCCGGCATCACGAGCCTTCCGCGCCCGTCCGTTCTGTCCAAGGCGGCCTTCGACCGTGCCGTGCACGACGCGCTGCGTGCCTGGCACCAGCGGGAGCGCCTGACCGCGAACCCTCTGCTGCACGCCGCGTTCGTCGCTTCCCGCTCCGGCGACCCGGAGGACAACCTGCGCGCCCTGATCCTGCGGGCGATCGAGGCGATCGACCAGGATCCCAAGGCGAAACTGCAGAAGGCGGCCGTCCGGGAGACCTACGTGGAGGGGGGCAGCACCCAGCAGGCCGTGGCCCGGGAGCTGTCCCTGTCCTTCAGCACCTACCGCCGTTACCTGAAACAGGGCATCGCGCGGGTGAGCTGGCAGCTGTGGAAGCAGGAACTGACGCAGGCCGCGCTGGCCGCCACGTCTTCCTGGACGGCGCCCTGCCCGCCCGGACACCGTGACCGGCCCGCTCCGGCACAGCCCATCAGGGCGGTATCGGCAAGAGATAGCGCCGTCAAAGTGGAGTGATTACACGGCCTCCTAATTTTCACTCAGAAACAGAAAGCCGTGGAGAAACGAGTGAGGGAGCACAGCCCATGAACCGTATCGACGCACTCGTCGTGAAAGCCGTCACCGTTATCACCGTCGTCGTCGCCGCCCTCGCTCCGCTGGGCACAGCGGCCGGCGCAGCCGCCGCACAGCCGCAGCACGCGGTCACCACGCAGGCCGACGGCGACGGTGCCACCGACGACACCAACCCCTGGAGCTGACGGCACGTCATCGGGCGCACCGCGGTGGTCCGAGGCGCCGTGGCGGTGACGTCCTGGACGGACACACGAGCGGTGACCAGCCGCGCGTCCCCGCCTTCGCCGGCCTCCGTCCCGCCCGCGGGAGGCCCGCGCGGCCGACGGGAGTCTTTCGACGGTCCCGCCGTCGGGAGCGACACAGGGCAGCACCAGCTGGAAATGAGGTCGTGTGGATTTCCGAATACTAGGCTCCCTCCAGGCGAGCGCGGACGGCGTGACCGTCCCGCTCGGCGGAGTGATCAAACGCCGTCTGGCCGCCTATCTCCTGCTCAACGCCGACCGGGTCGTGCCCACGCACAAGCTGCTCGACGTCCTGTGGCCCGAGGAGACCCCCCGTACCGCGCGCAAGATGATCGGCAACGCAGTCCGGGGCCTGCGGCTCGATCTGGCGCACGGGGCCCCGGAGACCCGGGCGGTTCTGCTGACGCGCGCTCCCGGATACCAGTTGCGCGTCGCCCCCGACGCCGTGGACCTGTTCCGCTTCCGCCGGACCGTGGAACGCGCACGGGCCGAAGCCGGCGCCGGCGCGCATGCCGCGGCGGCACGCACGCTGCGCGAGGCGCTCGGGCTGTGGCGGGGGGCCGCACTCGCCGACCTGGCGGACGCCGGCCTGAAGTGGCCCGAACTGGACGGCCTGGAGAACGAGCGACTGGACGCCCTCGAGCACTACTTCGAAGCCGGGCTGGCGATCGGCAACCACCACGAACTCCTGGGTGAGCTGCGGACGGCCGTCGCCGAGGACCCCCTGCGGGAGCGGCTGAGCGGCCAGCTGATGCTGGCGCTCTACCGGTGCGGCCGGCAGACCGAGGCGCTGTCGGTGTTCCGCCGCATCAGGGGCGAACTCGTGGACCAGTACGGCCTGGAGCCGTCGCGGGAGCTGCAACGTCTGGAACGCGCCATCCTCGAACACGCCCCCGACCTGGACGTGCCGTCGGCCGTGCCGACAGAGCCGGTGGCCGTGGAGCACCAAAGCCCGTCCGAGCAGGCACGCGTGCCGTCCCTCGTCGGGCAGCAGGCCGCCCGCCGGCCGGACGTCTCCGGCGCCCCGTCGATGAGCCGCGTGCTGTCGCGGATGGCTCCCGACGGCAGACGCGATCATGGTGTGGTGCCCGCCCTCGTCGAGGACGGCGGACGGCAGCGTACGGGACACCGGGCGGGGCACCGGCGCGGACGTGTCAGCGTCGTTCTGGTGTGGGTGCGCCACGACCTGCCCGACGGTCACGACCTGGACGACGTCCAGCAGACCATGGCGGAGATCGACACAGTGATGCGGCAGGAGTGCGCGCGCAACGGGGGGACCGTCGGGCCGGCGACGGCACCGATGTTCTCCGCCGTGTTCGGCGCCGACAGCCCCCGCCGGGACGACGCCACGCGTGCGGTGCGGACCGCCTTCGCCGTGCGGGACTGGCTCGACTTCAGCCGCCTGCGCGGCGGCGCGTCCAGCGCACGTCTGCACATCGCCGTGGGCACCGGCGACGCCTGTCTGGCGTACCTGCCGGCGCACCACGGCGTTCCGAGCGTCACGGGGGATCCGGTCGACCGATGCTTCCGGCTCCTGGCGATGGCCCCCGAAGGCCAGGTACGGGTGTGTGAGGCCACCCGTCGGGCGACGGAGCCGGACATCTCCTACCACCTGGGTCCCGAGCCCCCGGACGGCTGGGAGGCGGTCCGCTCCCGGCCGGCAGCGATCCACGGCCTGCAGACGGAAGACGCGTTCCTGGGGACCGGCTGAGCCATGGAGGGGCCGGCCCGCGCCGGGGCTCACGGCCCGACCTCGCCGAAGAGGTGCGGGAAGTGGTTGATGTCACGCGTGACCCGTTCGATCAGGGTGCGCATGCTGTGCGGTCCGTCGGCCAGGCCGAGGCCGTCGCGGTGGCGCACAACCGCGGCGCGGGACAACTTCAGCGCACCGGGCACGGCGTAGCGGATCGCACCGGAGGCGTCACGGCAGGGCAGCACGTCGCCCCGGGCGTACCGGCTGGCGCTGAACGGAATGTCGAGCGTGCCGTCGGCGAACGCCGCGACGACGGCACGGGCAGGGTCGGCGGCGCCGAGGACCGGGGCGACGAGGTCGTCGACTTCGGCGAGCAGCCACTCCAGTTCCTCCTCGACCCGTTCGGTGTCGACGGCGACGAAGTCCAGCAGCGGTGAGTTGGCGACCGCGGCCAGGCGCATGCCGTCGATGTTCGCCTGCGCGTCGGGAATGCCCAGTGCCTCCTGGTGGGTCTTGGTGACCAGTTTGGCAGCGCCGCCCAGCCGGGCGGTGAGCGCACCGTAGAAGATCAGCTGCTCGGCGTGGGACCGCCGGGTGGGGAAGACGCCCATGAACTCGTGCAGTACGGGATACACCTCGACGTCCGCCGGCAGATAGCGCCGTGCCAGTTCGGGGATGGCGCGCAGTGCGGCGACGTCCTGGGCGAGGTGTCCGCCCTGCGGATAGGACAGGGACAGGCAGCCCACGCCCTCGGCGGCGGCGAGAGCGGCCTCGATGACGCCGATGGCCAGGCTGATCGACGGTGGCGTCAGCACGCCGGTGAGGGTGCCGAACAGCTCGCGGTCCACCGTCAGCCCGGCGCGCCGCAGGTCACCGGTCATCGCGTCGACCTCGCGCCAGCAGGCCAGCGAGTGCGCGAGCGGTACGTCCTTGCAGTAGGGGAGGTTGTAGGAGATGCCGCCGCCCTCGAACGATGTCGCGCCGGCCGCCATGGCGACCTCGAACAGACGGCGGGCGTCCGGGGAGCCGTGCCGGATCTCCACCGGCGCGGACACCGACTCGACCAGTTCGCGGCCACGCCGCCAGCCGTGCGCCACGAGCGGGTAGCCGTTGAGCGCGCCCGGGTCGGTACCGGCCAGGCGGGCGGCGTGCTCGAAGCGGTTGAGCCGTGTGTGGGAGTCGATGGTGATGGTCAGGACGTCCGGCCGTGCGCCGGCGTCGAGGGAGCGCATCAGCTCCAGCATCTCGGCGTGTCCGCCTACCCCGCAGCGGGGCTGGACGGCCACCACCGCGTCCTTCACCGCGCGGGCCAGTACGTCGCGGGTGGTCGGCGTCCCGCGTGTTCGGGCGTAGCGCACGATGTCGGTCGTGGACGGAAGGTCCGGGTCGGTGAGGGAGTGCGCGTCGACGGCGAGGTGCATGTTCCGGCTCATATCGCTCGGGGGACCTGGGACCGCGTGGTCCGCCGGGCCAGTTCGCGCAACAGGGGGAGGAGATCGCTCAGCTCGGTCAGGATGTGGTCCACACCGAGCCGGTGCAGCCGGTCCAGCGCGCCGGGATCCTTCCTGCTGCCCACGGACAGGTTGCCGCCGAGGACCACCGGGCAGGGCAGCTGCCCCGCGGCGCGGGCGGCGGGCAGGTCACGCAGGTCCTCGTGGGCGTGGCCGTTGAGACTGCCGATCACCACGGCGAGCACGCCGGTGTTCTCGCGCACGGCCCGGACGAACTCCGAGACCGGCGTACAGGCACCCAGATTGATCACGGTGTAGCCCTCGGCGCGCAGATCGTGCGCGATCAGCTGGTTGGCCACCGCGTGCGCGTCGCTCGCCGTCACGCCCAGCACGATCACGTCGTGCCCGGACTCCGGCGAGTCGGTGTGCGCGGGAACGCCCCGCATGGATTCTCCTTCCCTGTGGACCGGCTCGGTGCGTGCTGCCCGGACCGGACTCACGGACCGGTGCCGCCCGCCAGCGTCTCGGCCAGTGCCCTGGTGGCCCGGACGTCCTGTTTGCCGTTGGCGTTGACCTTGATCTCGGGCACCACGTACACGCGCCGGGGCACCAGTTCCCGCGGCAGCATGCAGGCCAGCCGGGTGCGGATCTCGCGCTCCGTGGGCGGCGTCTGCGCGGACCGGTCGTCGAAGACCACGAAAGCCTCCACCGTGTCCAGGACACCGCCCCGTACGACGTCGAACGCGGCATCGGCGAGCCGCGGCAGCGACAGTATGTGGCGGCGCAGCTCCGCCGTCTCGAACCGGTGGCCGCTCACCTTCAGTTGACCGTCCTGCCGTCCGAGGTGGAGCAGCACGCCGTCGGGCAGCACCTCGACGATGTCGCCCGTGCGGTAGGCGCGGCCGCCGAAAGCGGGGTCGTCGAAAAAGCGGTCACCGCCGCCGCCGAGGTAGCCGCGGGCGATGCCGAAGCCGCTGATGATCAACTCACCCTGGCCGCCCACGCCCACCGGCCCGCCGCGGTCGTCCACCACGTAGGCCGCGGTGTTCCAGGCGGGGCTGCCGATGGGCAGCGTGGGCGAGTCGGGCATGTCCCGCACCGCGAAGCGGTAGGCGCAGCAGCCGATCGTGGTCTCGGTGGGCCCGTAGTGGTTGACCACCTCCACGCCGTCGAGCCGGTCGGCCATCTGCCGCAACAGGGCGGGGTCCAGCGGCTCGCCGCCGATCATCAGCCGTCTGGCGACCGACCGGTAGTCGGGCTGGAACATGCGCTCGAACAGCCGGAAGTGACTGGGGGTGGCCTTGATGAAGTCGTACGGTCGCGCGCGTCGGGCATACAGGCTCGCATAGTCCGTCGAGTGCTCGATCATGACGATCGTGCGGCCGTGCGCGAGGGGCACCCACAGCGTGGTGAGCGCCAGGTCGAAGCTCATGCTGGCGAACACCGGGCAGGCGGCGCCGCCGGCCTGCGGCAGGACGTGGGTCGCCGCCCAGCCGATGTAGTTGACCAGGGAGCGGTGCTCCACCAGCACGCCCTTGGGCATCCCCGTGGAGCCGGAGGTGAAGACCACGTAGGCCAGATCGTCGTGACGCGGGTCGGACGTGACCGTGGCCGGAGCGTCCGCCGGCAGGTCCGGCACGCCGGAGGTGTCCAGCGTGGGCAGGCCGGAGGCGCACTCGACGGACCCGGTGCCGTCCCACAGCACGAAGCGGGGCCGGACCTGGTCGAGGATGAGGCGCACGCGCCCGACGGGGTTGGTCGGGTCGATCGGCGCGTAGGCCCCGCGGACGGCCATCACCGCGATCATCGCCGCGACCGTCTCCGCGCTGCGGCGGGCGATGACGCCGATGACCTCGCCGGGCTGCACGTCCATCTCGCGCAGCCTGGCGGCGAGGGACACGCTGCGCCGCCACAGCTGCCGGAACGTGGTGGCGGTGTCACCGCATTCGAGCGCCACCGCGTCCGGCGTGGTCTCGGCCCACCGGCGTATCAGCTCCACCACGGAGGACGCCGGCAACTCCCTGCGTTCGCCCACGAGGGTGGCGCCCGGGAACTCCCCTGCTCGGTGGCCGGTCATGGCAAAACCTCTCTTCGTCTCGTGGAGCGGTACCCGGTCCCGTCGGGACCGTGTGGTGGAGGGCTGGGTCCAGGCCCTAACGCCAGCCTCGGCCCGAGACACCGCGGAAGTCCCACACGTCGAGTCGGTGCACGTCCGCGAGCTCGGCCGGGACGGTGTCCGAGCCGGTCGCGCGGAGCAGGAGGCCGGGCAGCGGCCGGTCACGGGTGGGCCGGCCGGTCGGCTCGACGAACTCGGCGCCCAGGCCGGCCAGAACCTTGGCCCCCGCCTCCGCCAGGTCCCTGGTCCACATGAGCACGCGGGTGCCGGGCAGAAACTCGTGAGCGATCTCGACGAGGTCCGCGTAGACCTCCGGGGTCCGGGCCTCGCACTCGACGACGGTGGTCGGTGTCGGTCCCCCGTCGTCGTCCACGCCGGAGCGATGGGCGACGAGATAGCCTTCCGCGCCTCCCTCCCCCGACCGCGCGACGAGGTAGTAGTACTTCGCCAGCGGATTGGAGGCGCGCCAGCCGAAGTACGCGCTGTCGCGCGCGACGCGGACACGGCCGTCGGCGGGCACCGCGCGCAGCACCTCGGTCATGGCGTCGAGGTCCGGGGCGCGTGTCGCGCTGACCGGCAGACCGGAGCGTGGGCCGCGGGTGACGGGCAGTTCGTCCCACGGGCCGCGGTGCCCGGCGCCGGGGGCCCGCGTCAGCACGGACTGTCCCCAGACGCCGACCTGCCGCCAGCCGCGGACCAGCATCGCCGGCACGGTGCCCTGGTCGCCGAAGTCGAGCAGCCACGGGACCCCGTCACGGCGCAGCCGGGAGAGCACTTCGTCGACCATCGCGTGAAAGAGCGAGCTGTTGCGGTACTCGGCCGCGACGATCGTGTCCGTCAGGCAGGGCAGCGTGAACCGGCGCCCGTCCCTCTCCCAGCAGGAGCCGAACGCCCCGACCATGCCGATCAGTTCGGCGCCGTCGGCCGACGGGGAGCGGGCGATCACCGTGTAACGGCCGTCGAGGTATGGATTGGCGCGGTACTTCCACGCCAGGTACGCCTGGTTTCCCGCCGGTCCGCCGGCCCACAGACCCTCCTGGAGGGCGCAGATCTCCGCGTGATCGGCGGACGTGAAGCCGGTGACGGTGAATTCCGCGGGCACGTCAGACTTCCCCTCGTTTCGCACGGACGAACCGGGCGATCGTCTCCAGGGTGCGGAAGTTGTCCTCGAGCACGTCGGCACCGGTGATGGGGATGTCGAACCGCTTCTCCAGCTCGACGAAGAGCTGAAGGAACATCGAGGAGTCGAGGACGCCGCCGGCCATGAGGTCGTAGTCGACCGGGATGGAGTCCGTCAGCAGCAGGTCGCACAGGATCGTGTGCACCTGGTCGAGTACCGCGCTCTCGGTCGGCGCCAAGCCGTATTCCATGTCTCACCCGTCTCCGTAGATGCGCCACCGGCGCGGGGTCACAACTGCCCGTCTCGCAGGATCGGTCGTCGCCCGCAATTCCGTGGGGGAGATCGCCGCTGCATGGTGAACCTAACGCGGCCGGACAATCGGTGAGGTAATCGCCGGGCCCCCTCCGCGGGAATCGATCCGTACGCCGCGTGGCCATTGCGTAATTACCCGCCGGTGAGGGACGGGACGCCGCGCTTACCGGATGGTGGGCGGAATGCCGGGCCTGCGTGACTACCGTCTGGGCCGTGGTGCGGAAGTAGCGCCGACCGCCCGAGGGCGGGACGGGCGGGACTTCCTGAACACGGCCCAGCGGGCAGGGCGGGATTCTGCTGCGCCGACCGGATCCTTCCCGCAACGCAACGCAACACCCACCCACCGGCGCGTGCCGCCGGCGCGGAGAGGAGACCCTGTGACATCACGCCCCCGGTTCCCGGCGCTCCCGAGGACGTCCGCGGCACTGCCCGCGACTTCACGACCGAGCGGTCGCTGGACGGCGTCGTCGTCGACAACTGCTTTCTCGCGTCGGACGGGCCGGTGCTCGCGGAGCTGTCGCATCCGGACAGCGGCCGGGTGATGGGGGTCAGTACGGACCAGCCGGCCGTCGGCGTCTACACCGGGGACTGGTTCGCCCAGCGCCCGCGTGGCGGGTCTGCCTGGAGACCGGGGCGTTGCCGGACGCGCCGAACCGCCCGGACTACCCGTCCGCGCGGCTCGACCCGGGCGACGTCCACCGGCGCCGCACCGTCCACCGGTTCGGCCGCGGCTGAGACGGCTCACGTCAGAACGCGGTACAGGTGGATCCGTCGCGGCCCCGCATCGTCGTCGGGCACCGCGGCGCAGCGGCGGAAGCCCAGAAGCACCATGCACTCCACGGTGGACTCGATGTCCGGATTGGCTTCGGCGCGCAGCATGTCCGCGCCGCGCTCACGCGCGAGCGCCATGGCCCGGCGCAGGCACAGCGGCCCGGCGAGCGAGGCGGCGGCGACGAGATCGGGCCGGACGGCGAGCCTGCTCAGATAGGCCGGACTGCGGGCCGCCGGGAAGACTCCCGGCGGCACATCGAAGGTCGGCGCCTCGGTGAGGGTGAACATGGCGGCGGCCCGCCCTTCGCTGCGCAGCAGGTGCACCAGACCGTTGCGGACCCGGAACTCCGTGGTGGCGGGATTGCGCCGCGGCACGGGGGAGGCGAACCGCTCCGCCTGACAGCGGTCGCTCGCGCACAGCAGTTCGTGCACCTCGTCGGCGTCCGTGGCGACTTCCCAGACCGGCGTCCTCATAGCGCACCCGACTTCACGGCGACGGTCATGAATACTCTGTCCGGCATGCTCTGTTCTTCTCCTTCACGTCCGGTGGCCTCTGTATCGCGGCCGCCGCGAGCGTAGACGGACTTCCTTCCGCGGCGGTTAATCCGGAACAGGTCCAGGTATTGGATGGGAACCGTCCGGTAATTCGGGGGATGCGGCCGCGTGCTTTGTTACCGGGCAATGGCACTCCCTTACCGGGGACGATATGTTCCCGAGATTTCCGCTGCTACTCTCTCGCAGAGAGCGCGGGCCTTGTGCCATCGCGCCATTCGAAGGTGGACGAGTCGTCTCGGAGAAGGCGGCCGGGACGGGCACCCGCCCGGCCTTCTCCCAGCCCGGCCGCAACCGGAGGCCGCCCTCGCCCGCCGCCGGATCACGGCTCCGCTGTACGAGGCGTCGGTGTCGCCGGGCGGCACGAGCGGCCCGTGCCGCATCCGCCGCGGTCCGAGTTCCGAAGCGGCGTCCGCCACGGTCCGCCCGGACCTGCCGGACCCCGGACCCCGGTCCGCTCCCCGGTTCTGCTTCCCGAAGGAGACAGTCGAATGTGTGGTATCGCCGGATGGGTCGCCTTTCAGCGTCATCTGGGCCGGGAGCAGCAGGTCCTGGACGCGATGACCGGGACCATGTCCTGCCGCGGCCCGGACGCGGCCGGCACGTGGACCGACCCGCGCGGACATGCCGCGCTGGGCCACCGGCGGCTGGCGGTCGTCGACCTCGACGGCGGCGCCCAGCCGATGACACTGGACACCCCTGCGGGCACGCTGGCCCTGGTCTACAGCGGCGAGGTCTACAACTACCGTGAACTGCGGGAGAAGTTGCGCCGCCGGGGGCATGTCTTCCGCTCCGCCGGCGACACCGAGGTGGTGCTGCGCGGCTACCTGGAATGGGGTGAGGCGGTCGCCGACCGGCTGAACGGCATGTACGCGTTCGCGGTCTGGGACGCCCGCTCGGCGAAACTGGTGATGATCCGCGACCGCATGGGCGTCAAACCGCTGTACTACCAGCGCACGGCGGACGGCGTCCTGTTCGGCTCGGAGCCCAAGGCACTGCTGGCCAACCCGCTGGCCACCAGGACCGTCGGCCTCGAAGGGCTGCGTGAGCTGTTCGGCTTCGTCAAGACGCCGGGACACGCGATATGGGAGGACATGCGCGAAGTCAGGCCCGGCACGGTCACCACGGTCGACGCAGGCGGCGTACGTGAGCACGTCTACTGGGCGCTGACCACGAAAGAGCACACCGACGACCTGGCGACCACCATCGCCCACGTGCGCGAACTGCTCGAGGACATCGTGGCTCGGCAGCTGGTCGCCGATGTGCCGCTCTGCCTGCTGCTCTCCGGCGGACTGGACTCCAGCGCGTTGACGGCGCTGTCGGCGCGGCGACTTGCCGCCCACGGCAAGAAGGCGCACAGCTTCGCCGTCGACTTCGCAGGACAGAGCGAAAACTACGTAGCGGACGCGGCACGGCCCACGCCGGACGCGCCCTACGTGCGGGACATGGTCGCGCACCTGGGCACCGTGCACACGGACGTCGTCCTCGACACGGGCCTGCTGGCCGACCCGACCGTCCGCCGCGCCGTGATCACCGCGCGGGACATGCCTGTCGGCACCGGTGACACGGACGTCTCGCTCTACCGGCTGTTGCACGCGGTCCGCCGGCACTCGACGGTGGCGCTGTCCGGTGAGAGCGCCGACGAGGTGTTCGGCGGGTACCACTGGCAACGCTCCCTGGAGGCGCAGCAGGCGGGCACCTTCCCCTGGATGTCGCCGGCGAACGGGTTCCCCCCGGGCACCCAGGGCCGGGACGGCTCCGTACTGCGGCCCGAACTGCTCGACGCGCTGGACCTGCCCGGCTACATCGCGGACCGCTACGCCGACGCGGTGGCCGAGGTGGAACATGTGCCCGGTGACGACCCGGAGGCCCGCGCCCGGCGGGTGACCTCGCACCTCGGCATCACGCGATTCATGCGCACGCTGCTGGACCGCATGGACCGGCTGAGCATGGCCGTCGGCCTGGAGGTGCGGGTGCCGTTCTGCGACCACCGGCTGGTGGAATACGTCCACAACACGCCGTGGGCCATGAAGAGTTTCGACGGCCGCGAGAAGAGTCTGCTGCGCGCGGCCGTCCGGGACGTGCTGCCCGCCTCCGTCGCCGACCGGGTCAAGAGCGCGTATCCGTCCATCCAGGACCCGGGCTACCTGACCGTATTGCGCGGGCAGGCGAAGGAGCTGCTCGTCGAACCGGAGCACCCGGTGTTCGACCTGGTCAGCAAGGTGTGGCTGGAGGAGGCCGTGAACGGCGGGACGGGCCCGGCCGTGCGGAGCGGGCTGGAGCGCTGCCTGAACCTCGCGACCTGGTTCGACGCCCACCGTCCCCGGCTGCTGCTGACCTGAAGCGCTCCGGAGCACCACCCGCGCGGTGAAGCCGGAACGGACCGTGTTCCAGGGGGGAAGGCCATCGCACCGAAGGCGCCGCCCCCACTTGGCCGACAGTCCTCCTGACCGACCCGTTCTCGCCCGGCCGGCGCCTGCCGGACACGGCGTTCCCGTCGGCGGGCCTGCCGGCCGGAGCGGTGGCGGCCCGGGCCGAGCGGACCCGCGGCCCGTACCGCACGGTCGCACCGCACCCACCCGACCAACCTCTTCCACGATCCGAAGTGAGCCATGAGGGAGTGCCGTTCGATGACCTCTGCCGACCACCTACGCGCCCACGAGTACCTGGGAGCCGGCCCGGATTTCCCGCACTCGGCGTGGCGCACCCCGTTCGACGCACTGCACCGGTTCGCGCGGCGCCAGGGCGACGCGCCACTGATCACCGCCGTGGCCCGCGACGGTACGGAGACCACGCTGGACTACCGCACCGCCGAGACCGCGAGCGCGCGGCTCGCGGGATGGCTGTGCGCCGAGTTCGGCACCGCCCGCCCGGCCGTGCTCGCGCTCGCGCCGACGAACGATGTGCCCTCCGTCCTCGCGGTGCTGGGAGTGCTCCGCGCCGGGTTCGGCCTCCTCATGCTCGGTCCCTCCGATCCGCCGGAACGCCGTGCCCGGCAGATCGAGGCCGCCGGCGCGCTCGCCGTGCTGCGCGTACCCGGCGCCGACGCGCCGCACGAGGACTCCACGGCGCTGCCGCACTGGGAGGACCTGCGGGAGCGGGCCCTGCCCCTGCCCCCCCTCGACCCGGCCGCCGACGCGCTGTACTTCGCGACGTCCGGCTCCACCGCCGCGTCCAAGCTCGTCGTCCAGTCCCACGTCAACGCGGTGGCCAACGCCGAGGCGGTGCGCCGCCACCACGTCCTGGTCCCCGGCGACCGGGTGCTGGGGTGCCTGCCCATCCACCACGTCAACGGACTGCACTTCACCGTGCTGGGCACCATGGCGGCCGGGGCGCACACGATCCTCGCCGAGTCGTTCTCGCCGATGACCTATCAGAAGACGCTGCGGCACTACCGTCCCCGCATCGCGAGCGTGGTACCGGGCGTGCTCGAAGCGCTCGTGGAGACCTGGCGCGGCGCCGAAGTACCACCGGACTTCGACTACTTCGTCTCGGCGGCGGCCCCGCTGACCACGCGCACGGCCCGCGCGGTCGCCGACCGGCTCGGCACCCGGGTCCTCCAGGCCTACGGCCTCTCCGAGACCACGAACTTCTCCACCACGATGCCGGCGGATCTGTCCGACGAGACCTACCGTCGGCTCATGCTGGATCCGGACATCCCCTCGGTCGGCGTGGCCGTCTACGGCAACGAGGTGGCGGTGCTCGACGAGAACTGCCGTCCGGTGCGCCCGGGACAGGTGGGTGAGGTGTGCATGCGGGGCTTCAACGTGATGTCCGGCTACGCCGGCAACGCCGGGGCCACCGCGGAGGCGTTCCGTGACGGATGGTTCCACTCACAGGACCTCGGTCACCTGGTGCGGGAGGAGGGACGCGAGTACGTGGTCCTCACGGGCAGGCTGAAGAACATCGCCAAGGTGTCCGGGGAGACCGTGTCACTGGAGGAGATGGACCGCGTTCTGCGGGCCCTGCCGGAGGTCCGCGACGCGGCCTGCGTCACGGTCCCGGACCGGTTCACCGGAGAGAGCATCATCGCGGCCGTGGTGCTCACCGGGCGCGCGGATGCGGCGGGCCCCTGGACGGCGCTGCGGGCGAGGTTCTCTCCGGCGGTACTGCCTTCACGCCTGGTGCCGGTGGACGAGATACCGCGCACCGCGACCGGGAAGGTGCTGCGTCCCCGGCTGTCCGCGTCACTGTCCGAGGCACTCGCCTCGGGCCGGCCGCGGTGAGGGGCGTGCCCTCGGCCCAAGCGGACGGAAGGACTTCAGGGCTCGAGCCGCGAGCGGCCGGCCAACGCGGCGGCCAGTGCCCGGGTGTGCCCGGGAAAGGCGAGCTCCACCGCTTCGCCGAGCACGTGGCAGCCCTGCGTCTCGAACGTGGGCACCAGCTCGGGAAGTGCCGTGGCCGCCAGCGCCGGCAGCAGCGCGAACAATTCCAGCGTGTCCCGTGTGCTGTGCGCCCCGTAAAGACGCACATCCCGTGCGGACGCCACGATCCCGGTTTCCTCACGGAATTCACGCACGGCCGCTTCCCGCCAGTTCTCCCCGGCCTCCAGATATCCGCCGGGCAGCGCCAGCCGGCCGCGTCCCGGGGGAAGGGAGCGGCGGATCACGACGATTCCGCGCGAGCCGTCCCCCCGAGTCACCGGCTGCAGCACGACCGCGACGGGCAACGGGTTGCGCCATTGCGTCTCACCGCACGCACGGCACTCCAACGGCCAACTCGTGCTGTCCGGGTAGGCGGAGCCGCAGTACGGGCAGTGCGTGACACGGCGTCCGTGCGTGAATCCCATGAACGCCTCGTCTCCCGTGACGGTCGGAAAGGGGGGCCCAGCCTAACGATTACCGGAGAACTCACCGATAACCGACCGGCTATCGGCCGTGGCCCACCACAGCTGGGCGCAATTTCCGGGATGTTCCGGACCCGTCCCTAAAGTGTTCCGCGTGCTGAGCCGAAGCCGCAGGAACAGAGGTCCGGGGAGAGGATTTCTCGGCGGCGTGCACCGTCGGATTCTCCTGGCAGCTGATGCGTCCGAGCAAAGGAACCGAGCATGAGACAGCCCGCCGCCGCACCCTTCGACACCCCACGCACGGCAGAACACGGCGCCACGTACGGAGGTTTCCGGGCCTCGCCGTCCGATCCCCACATCGCTGCGCGAGAAGCGCTGCTGGGCAACGCGACGCGTCCGCACAGCCCGACCGCGCGCCTCGTGGAGGGCGGGCAACCCGGTAGCGGCGCCCTGCACCAGGAGATCACCGAACAGCTGTGGCACCAGGGACTGGCCGTAGTACAGCTCAACGAGCCACTGCCACAACACCGCTTCACGGAGCTCGGCGAGTTCCTGGGCACGGCGATACCGGAGACGGACCCCGCTGTGCAACCGTTCGTACAGGAGCGCGTCATCCTCAACCTCCGCAGCCGGCACGCGCCCACCCAGGACGTGTCGCTGCAGCCCTTCGCCCGTAACTCCCTCAGCCTGCACTCCGAGAGCAGCGGCGCCGGTGTGGCGAAACAGCCCCGGTACATCGTGCTCATGTGCGTCACCCCCGGCGAAGACACCGGGCACGCCCGGACCGTGCTGGTGCCCATGCGGGAGGTGGCACGCCGGCTGTCGCCCAGCACGCTGGAATTGCTCTCCCGCACCAGTTACCGGGACAGCCCGGAGGCGCCGGCCATCGCGCGGCACGTCGACGACCGCTGGGTGTTCTCCTACCGGGACTTCCTCGACCAGGAACTGCGGTGGACGCACAGCCGGCCGGACACCGACCCCGGGACGGTCAACGCGGCACTGCGCGAACTGCTGGCCGCCATGTACGCGCCCCAAGAGACGATCGGTGTGCGCTGGCGCCGGGGACTGCTCGTCGTGATCGACAACACGTACCACTTCCACGGCCGGACCGCCGGCGCCGCGGCACCGCCGCGACAGGAACGCCACCTGCAGCGCCTGCGCATCCGATAGGGACCGACCGGGTCGTCCCGCCGGACCCGGCACACCCGCACCGCCTCCGGCCGGACGCCGGCCCCATCTCTGCCCTCGCCGGTGCCACGGCGTCCCCACGCCCCCGCGACGGGCGGCACCACGCGCCACGGCCTGTTCCGAGGCACCCGCCCGGACCAGCCCGGTCCCCTCCCTCCAGCCCCTCCTGCGAGAAGCCGATGACACTTTTCGACTCCCTTCCGACCCCGCGCCCCGCGCACGCGTCACCGGACGCCCTTGCGCTGTCCCAGCGCGCACCGCAGCCCGCCGGACTGTCCGACACGTTCGTCACCCGTGTCGACGAGCGCATGCTCGACGTCTTCGCCCGAGCCCGTCGGCCCGACGACCCGCTCGAACTGCGCGACCTGTGGCTGGGCCGCGTGGAGCACGAACTGGGAACCCACGCACACCACCCGGCGCTCGCCGAGCACTGGCGGGACAGCCGCCGCCTGCGCCTGGTCGAACCGGAACAGGTGCTGAGGTCCCGGGCGACCGTCCGGTTCGTCAAGGAA
The DNA here is from genome assembly GCF_042880855.1 of Streptomyces sp. NPDC058291. NCBI lineage: Bacteria > Bacillati > Actinomycetota > Actinomycetes > Kitasatosporales > Streptomycetaceae > Streptomyces > Streptomyces sp. NPDC058291. Next base: position 160,754 of record NZ_JBHVYK010000001.1, on the reverse strand, counting down.
CTGTTCAACTGGTACTTCCGCGACGACCTGTACGGCGGTCTCCGGGACGACGCGCGCTACATCCTCTCCGGGGGAGCGGTGGACGAGGAACGGTGGGGACTGCCGCAGAGCCTGAAGGAGTGCATCCGCTACGCCCTGGACCGCGACTGGTACGGCTACTCCGACTCGCGCGGGCGCTACCCGGCACGCGAGGCGATCGCCGCCTACGAGAGCGCCCGGCTCGACGGCGTGCACTACGGGCCCGAACACGTCGCCATGACCATGGGCGGGACCTTCGCCGTGAGCACGCTCGCGGACTTCGTGCTGCACGACATCTCCCCGGCCGCCGCACCGGCGCTGTGCGCGATCCCCAACTACCCGCCCCTGGTCGAGACGATCGCCCGCCGGCACGACGTCCAGCTGGTCCCCCTGGACAGCGGGCACGGACAGACCTCGATCGAGCCGCTCATCGCGGCGCTCACCCCCGACACCCCCCTGGTGCTGCTGCAGACCGTGGGCAACCCCACCGGGGCGGCCGTCACGGAGGAAGGCCTCGCCCGGCTCGTCGAAGCGGCCTCCCCCTCCACCGTCATCGTCCTGGACGAGTGCCACGAGTGGCTGGGGGAGTACGAGAAGCGCTCCGCCGCGCGCGGCGCGCCCAACGTCGTCCGCGTCTCCAGCCTCTCCAAGACCTGGTCGGCTCCCGGGCTCAAGGCGGGCTGGTTCCTCGCCGACCCCGCCTTCATCGACGAGTACTACGAGTACGCCTCCTCCTCCTTCGGAGGGCCGCCCTCGTTCTTCTACACGGTCGTCGAAGTCCTGGCCCGTATGGAGCGCTGGCTGATCACCGGCGTCGAGGAACCCGGACCCGACGAGCTCAAGGAGTTCGAGACGTCCTACGGACTCGACCTGGAGCGGCTGCGCCACGCCTACCGCACCTACCGGACGGACCGGCGGCGACGGGTCGGGGAACTGACCGTGCTGCGCGACGCGGCGACCGTCCGCCTGGCGCAGACCCCCGCACGGGTGCTGACACCGCGCTTCTCCATCAACACAGCCGTGGAACTCCCCGGCTGGGACGACTCCTACCGGTGCTTCCGCGACGTCCTGCGCGAGACGGGCGTCTCCCTCTTCCCCGGCATCCTCACCTTCTGCTTCTCCGGCGCCGTCATGCGGATCACCACCGCCCGTCCCTGGGAGCAGCTCGCGCCCGCCCTGGACCGGCTGGGCGCCCACCTCGTGGCCGGGACGGCCCCGGCGGAAGCCTCCCCGCGCCGCGGAGAGCGAGGCGTCGCATGAGTTCCTGGGCCGAACCGGGCAGCAGCCACAAGCTGATTCTCGGCATGGTGCACCTGGCGCCCCTGCCCGGCACCCCCTTCCACCGGCCCGACACCTTCCCCGAGATCCTCGACACGGCGGTGGCGTCCGCGCGGGCCCTGTACGAGGGCGGCGCGGACGGCTGCCTCATCCAGACGGTCGACCGTGTCTACAGCGTCGCCGACGAGTCCGATCCGGCCCGCACCACCGCGATGGGCCTGATCGTGCGCGCGGCCGTCGAGGCGACCGGCGATGACTTCCGCGTCGGCGTCCAGCTCATGCGCAACGCCACCAAGTCGTCCCTGGCCGTGGCGAAGGTGGCCGGCGGCGACTACGTACGTGTCGGCGCCCTGGTGGGCCAGACCCTCACCGCCCACGGCATGGTGCGGGCCGACCCCCTGGAGGTGATGAGCTACCGCCGGTCGATCGACGCGGAGGCCGTCGGCATAGTGGCGGAGATCGACTCCATGCACTTCAAGTGGTTCGGTGGAGAGGCGACCACCGCGCAGGTGGCCCGCGCGGCCCGTACCGTCGGCGCGGACGCCGTGTCGCTGTCGCATCCCGACGAGCGCACGGCGTTGGACATGATCGCCTCCGTCCGCGACGCCGTTCCCCAGCTGCCCATCGTCCTGGCCGGACACACCGACCACGACAACGCGGCCCGCCTGCTGGCCGCCGCGGACGGCGCGTTCGTGGGAACGTGCCTGGAGAGCGGCGGCTGGGGCGGCAAGGTCGACGTCGACCGCGTGCGCCGCTACGTCGACATCGTCAGGGGGGCCTGACGATGACGCCCACCCGCGGCGAACCGGTATCCGCACCGGCGGAACAGCCCACGATACGGCCGGAGGTGATGCTGCGTCAGGTAGCGCGTCTCGCCGACGACCTGCGGGCCCACACCGGTTCCTTCGACGAACAGGCGCGGGCGCTGCCGGGCACCGTAGGTTTGGCGGACATCGAGTCGGTGGTCGTCGTCGGCGACGGGGACAGCGACCACGCCGCCAGGGCGGTCGAGATGGCGTTCCGGTCCGTCGCCGGTGTGGACTGCCGGCCGGTGAGCGCACTGCCCTTCACCCACTACCGGCAGCCGTCCGCCGTCCCCCCGCCCGCCCGCGTGCTCACCATCGCGGTCTCCGCCTCGGGCCGCACCCCGCTCGTCATCCGCGCCGCGGAACAGGCACGAGCTGCCGGAGGCGTGACCGTCGCCCTCACCGCAGGAGCACGGAGCCCGCTCGCCCGGACCGCGGACGCCACCGTCCTGCTCGCGCTGCCCGACCAGGAACCGTCCCCGGGCGTCCGCACCTACCAGGCCAGTCTCCTGGGAGCCCTGCTGCTCGCGACAGCGCTGGGGCAGGCACGCGGACACCTGGACCGTACGGACGCCGACACCGTGCGGGGTGAACTCGGCGCGCTGGCCGACGCGGTCGAAGCCACCGTGGACGACCTCACCGTGCGGACCCGGCGGATCGCCGACCGCATCGCCGGCGCGCCGGCGCTGGCCGTGCTCGGCAGCGGACCGTCCCACGGAACCGCCCTGTACAGCGCGGCCAAAGTGATCGAGACCTCCGCCGTCCTCGCCATCGGCCAGGACCTGGAGGAATGGTGCCACGTCGAACGGTTCGCCGGCCCTCCCGACCTGCCGACCTTCGTCCTCGCCCCGCCGGGCCGGTGCTCCGACCACGCCCGCCGCGTCGCGCGGCGCGCCACCGAGCTGGGACGGCGGGTCGTCGCCGTCGCTCCCGCGGACCGCCTCGACGGTTGGGGGACCTGGGCCGAGCTCCCCGTCCACGGGCAGGTGCGCGAGGAGTTCTCCCCGCTGCTCTACCACCTGTTCGCCGCCCCCCTCGCCTGTCACCTCGCCCAGCTCCTGGACCGGACCCCGTTCGCCGCCGGCCGGCCGGACCCGACCCGCGGCGCCGCTCCCTGACCTCCCTCCTCCGAGCCTTACCGAACACCCCCACGAGCACGAAGGAAGAAGAACCATGACCGAGACAACACACGCGCTGCCCGTCGACGAGACCCTCGAAGTCCTGAGCCGGGAGCTGCACAACCTCGATCCGGCCGAACGCGAGGCCAAGGCGGTGCAGCTGCTGTCGGTCCTCGGCCGTGCGAAGGCCACGGAGGCCGCCGCCCTCCGGCCCCGCGAAGAGCCCGGCGACACCCGCAGGGCGCCCCTGCTGATCTGCGACTGGGCCACCGATCTCGGCCTGGACGGCACGACCCAGCAGCTCGGCATCAACCTCGCCCCCGGCCCCACCCGGGTGTCGAAGACCGCCGACGCCACGGGACACTCGCTGCTCTCCAGCGGCCACGTCGGCGCCGACATCCTGCACGTGCCCGCCGGCAGCGGCTTCGCCCCGCACACCCACCCCGGGGACCACCTGCTGTTCGTCCTGGCGGGCACCGGCACCATCTCCGTCGCCGGAGAGATCGTGCCGACGCGTCCCGGACAGGTCTACATGGTGGAAGGCGCCGTCACCCACGCGGTGGGCGCGGTGACCGACCACATGATCCTCTCCGTGGGCGCACCGCACCGTCACCTGGACAGCCCCGAACGGCAGGAACTCACCGCCTACAGCGCGCTTTTGGGCGATCTCGGCCAGATCACCTGCCGTCTCTGCGACATCCAGGGCTCCAGCGGCGAGGAGCTCACGGCGAAGGGCTGCCCGCACTCCCCGCATCGGTTCGGGTGACCGCCACGTCCCGCTGACGCCCGGCCGGCAACACCACCGGGGCCGTGGCACCCGACCCGCGCCGTCGGGTGCCACGGCCCCGGCGGCCCCGCACACCCCACGTGACGACCTCCCACCACTC